>JAUNJW010000095.1 GCA_030533035.1 Erysipelotrichaceae bacterium | reverse complement strand
AGAATGCCGTTTTCCTGATAGGTTTCCCAGTCTGAGAATTCATCCTGACAATGAATGAAACCATAATCGATATAATCTGTTTTCAGCTGTTCCAGCATCCAGGCAACTGATTTTTTAATGGTATCCAGGTCCATTGACCAGCCATAGGTGCCCTGTGAATAATCCGCGCCGAAGTGAATCTGATAGAACACATTTTCTCTGACATCTCCCAGAGCTTCCCCGAAGATGGGAAAAGCCAGGCCGTCACCGGCAGCCAGATCGAAGTAGTTGATTCCGGATTCATATGCCTTCCGGACCGTTCTGACGCCTTCTTCCATTCCTGCTTCAGAGATATAGGCAGTGCCCATTCCGATTTCACTGATCCTGTCGCCTGTTCTTCTGTTTGTCCTGTATTTCATAAACCCTTCTTTCCGCACTTCCTCATCTGTATTATATTCGTGGAATAATTCATCCACAAATATCTGATCGGAATAGTATTCCATTCAGAAACTGAATATCACAATTATCAGTAAAACTTATTAAAAACCGCATATTAACAAATTGAAGCCCGTATATGATTTCACTATACTGAAATCGTAAAAAGAAAAGAGGTAAAAATTATGAGCAAAACATGGATTATCACAGGCGCATCCGCAGGCGGCATCGGCGAAGGCATTGCAAGAGCAGTTCTGTCCCATGGCGACAACGCCGTTATCACAGCAAGATCCCTCTCCAAACTCGAAGGCATTGCCAATGACTATCCTGAGACATGTCTGCCGGTCACTCTCGACATGAGCGACAGAGCACAGATGAAGGCTCTGGTTGAAAAGGCAGTTGAAAAGTTCGGCACAGTTGATGTTCTGGTCAACAATGCCGGCCATGGCTACCGTTCCTCCGTTGAAGAAGGTGAAGACGAAGCCATCCGCGAACTGTTTGAAACAAATCTCTTCGGCCCGATCAACATGATCAAGGAAGTTCTGCCGATCTTAAGAGAAAAGGGCGAAGGCGTCATCATGAACACAACCAGCATCGCTGCTGAGCGCTCCGCCATCGGCTCCGGCTACTACGCTTCCTCCAAGGCAGCTCTCGACCTGCTGACAGACGGCCTCTGCAAGGAACTGGCGCCGCTGGGAATCAGAGTCATGGTCATCGAACCGGGTGCTTTCCGTACTCACTTCTATGACGAAGCTCTCAAGAGCGCACCGCTCAAGGTTGAAGCCTACAAGGATTCCACTTGGAAGAATGCCAACGCCGTCAACAAGAGACAGCAGCCGGGCGATCCGATGAAGGCCGGTGAGCTGATCTACAGAATGGCATTCGCTGAAGAAGCTCCGTTCAGACTGCTGCTCGGCGCCGACGCTGTCAAGGCTGTCGTCACAACCGCTGAAGGCAGAATCGCGGAAGCACAGAAGTTCGCAGCTGATTCTGAAAGCACTGGTTTCTGATATCGATATCAATCCTGAACCCGGAAACGGGTTCTTTTCTTTTTGAGAAAAAAATGAAGAGAGCCGTCAGGCTCCCTTCTGATGTGAATGATTATCTGGTGATGATGTCAATCGGCACATTGAAGATCTTGGCGACCTTGACCAGTGTATCGATGTGTCTGCCGACGGCTGCCGCCATATGGTGGGTAGGACCTGCTTCGGACCATCTGTTGACAAAATCCCTGGCGCCGCAGGTGAATCTTGTGCGCATGTTGGTATCGCCGAATTCGAAGATCGGTCCTTCTTCATTGACGCCTTCCGCGACGACAAACTTGAAGTGTCCGTCCCTGTCCTGGGTGATGCCGAGATATGTGACCGGACCTGCCGGCGGATAGAACTGGGTCAGGTAGCCGCCGCCTGTCTTGCCATGGAAGACATCGACGATCTTCATGGTCGGCTTCTTTTCAGAGATGTCAGCGTCACCGGATCCGGAATGGCCGATGATGCAGATGTCTTCGTTGAAGTCGATGGAATACATTTCGGAAAGCTGGCCGGTGCCGGCGATTGTCTTGAGAATGGACATTGCCATCGCGACCTTGATATCGCCTTCAACAGCGCAGGCTGTGCCCTGCTTGATCAGCATTGAGAATGCCGGGATCAGCATGCTGTCGAGCTTGCCGGCAACGCCCTGGGCGAAGCCGTCATAATGGGAAGCGACAAAGCCGAGCTGTTCGTCCTTGACCCACTGCTCAAAGGCCACAACATAGCGGGCCATGTCCCAGACCTTTTCAATGATGCCGCCGCCTTCGATATCGAATGTGTCGAGAATATCCTGTGCCTTGGCCCGGATCGCCTCTTCATCATTGATGTCATCCGCGATGGCCCACATCTTTTCCCAGTCAAACTGCTTTGTATAGACCCACATTCTGTGGTAGAGGTTTGTCTCATCAATATAGAGATCCATCATGCCCGGATACGGTCTGCCGATCTGGGCAAGGTTGGTGTCACGGAATCTTCTTCTGACCTGGGCAGCCCGGCACCATTCAGCGATTTCCTTTTCCACATAGGGATCCCCGCCTTCCACAACGCCGGTAATGACCGCGTGGCGCTTGCCTGCTCTTTCCAGGTCAGCGACCATTTCGCCGACAGCGCCGCAGGCATACAGTTCACCCAGCCACTTGGCATTGTCTGTGTTGGGATAATCGGGAGCCTTGAGCTTTTGGACATTGACCAGGACAACCGGTACATCGAGATCCCTGACTGCCGGCAGCATATTGTAGCTGGTCGCATATGTCAGCAGCTGCATGATCACCAGGTCCACATCCGCGGCGCGGAACTTGTCGCCTGCCGCCTGGGAAAGTTCTTTTGTGGTGACGATGCCGCCGTCAATCAGATCGACAGTATCGGGAAGTGTCTTTTTGAATGCTTCATACTGGCCTTCAAACTCAGGAACCAGAGACGGGAACTGGGGCAGATATGCGCCTAAGGCGATGGCGAAGACGCCGACTCTTGCACGGGTATCAACTAACATGTTTGCTCTCCTGTCTTATTTCTTTTCGTAAAGGAATTCTTCCGGCAGCGTGACTTTGAAGTCTCTTGCCAGGTCTCTGAAATTCTGCGGTGTGATTGTCTGCAGCTTTGTCGGGGACATGCTTAATGTCTTGACCAGGATCTCTGCGGACTTTTCGACTGTGTGCATTAATCCGAAGGTCAGATCGAAGTCCGGACCGGAAGCGAACATGCCATGGTGGGCCCAGATGGCCACATCATATTTCTTCATCAGTTCGCTTGTCGCAACCGCGATGTCTCTTCCGCCGGGCACCATCCAGCCGACAACACCGACGCCGTCAGGGAAAACAACCGGGCACTCAGTCGCCATTTCCCAGAGTTCTCTTGTAAAGACCGCGTCATCCAGCGGCAGCACAAATGTCAGGGCGATGACATTGGTTGTATGGGCATGGTAGATGACTCTGTGGGCGCCGTTGGAAGCCTTCTTCTTGACCTCGTGGTTCATCAGATGGGAAGGCAGCTCACTTGTCGGCCTGCCGCCGTTGCATAAGCCCCAGAGGACTCTGTAGTTTTCACCCTTGTCATCCAGTTCGATGATCGCGGAAGTGTCTTCCGGATCGAGAATAACATTGCGGAAATACTTGCCGGATCCTGTCACCATGAAGTATTCATTGGCAAGATCGGGAACACTTGTGCCGATTTCTTTCCATTCAGACGGTTCATGGAAGTACTGTCTGACTTCCTCAACCTCTTCCGGTTTGATTCTGTAGGAGAGATTTCCTCCGTTTCTTTCGTGCCAGCCCTGCAGCCAGCCGTCATTGCACATACGGACAAATCCATTGACAAACTTAACATCCATGATACTCATTGCGGCTTTACCTCCCTGATTTCAAAGCTCTCTGCAATCATATTTCTGGCATCCTGAAGCGATGCGATTTCTTTTGAAGCAATCATCTGCACAAGCAGATTTCCCAAGGCAGTTCCTTCAGTCGGACCGGCGTAAACTGTCAGACCGGTGGCGTTGGCGCTCATCTGGTTGAGATACATGTCCTGGCTGCCGCCGCCGACAATATTCATGCTTGTATAGGTTTTGCCGGTCAGCTTTTCCAGTGACTTCACTGCCCTTCTGTAATCATCCGCCAGCGATCTGTAGACAACCTGCATGACTTCTCCCGTTGTTTCTGGTACGGGCTCACCCGCGTCCGCGCAGGCTTTTTTGACTTCCTCAATCATGGAAGCCGGCGCCAGGAAGCGGTCGCCATCGACATCCACCATGGACGCAAAGTCCTTTGCGCCCTGGGCCGCTTTGATCAGATCCGGGAAGGAAGGCCGGTTTCCGTTTTCGTCGGCCAGTTCCTTACGGATATTCTGGATCATCCAGAGACCCATGATATTTTTCAGATAGCGGAATCTGTATTCATAGCCGCCTTCATTGGTCAGGTTCTGTTCCATGCTTTCCATGTTGGTGATCGGATCATAGTTCTCAACGCCAAGCAGCGACCAGGTGCCGGAGGACAGGAATACTGCGTTGTCATCCTTTGCCGGTACCGCCAGATAGGCGCTGCCGGTGTCATGCGTCGCCGGCAGGATGACCGTCATGTTCAGACCTGTCTCTTTCTGAACCTCCTCACTGAATTCACCAAGAACGCTTCCCGGTACGGAAATAGGTAAGAAGATTCTTTCCGGCAGTCCGAGTTTTCCGATCAGTTCCCAGTCCCAGTCTTTTGTATAGGCATTGACCAGGGCTGTGGTTGAGGCGTTGGTATATTCCTGCGCTTTCTTTCCGGTCAGCAGATAACCCAGATAATCCGGGATCATTAACATGGCCGCGGCCTTTTCAAAGACGTCCGGATTTTCTTTTTTCAATGCATACAGCTGATAGGCAGTATTGAATTTCTGGAACTGGATACCGGTACGGGAATAATGTTCCGCAAAAGTGAGCTTTCCTTCGGCTTCAAGCTCTTCCCGGATGCCGTTGGTTCTTTCATCACGGTAAGCCACCGCGTCTGTCAGTCTGTTTCCCTCTTCATCCAGAAGCACATAGTCGACTGCCCAGGTATCAATCCCCATTGTGGCAGGCTTAAACCCGAGTTTTGCGCATTCTTTGATGCCTGCTTTTACCTGCGAAGCCAGATGATCAATTTCCCAGCACAGATGGCCGTCTTTTTCCGTCAGCTTATTTTCAAAGCGGTAAACTTCTTTCAGCTGAATCTTTCCGTTTTCCAGCCAGCCAAGAATATGACGGCCTGAAGACGCGCCGATGTCGACAGCCAGGTGATATCTTTCCATAGCTCCTCCTTTTTTTTGATTTTTATTTTTCTTACAATTGCATTATAATCAGCATATATCCGTGTATCCATTGCCGATAGTCTTATGTTTTTTTGAAAAAGTCCGATCATGATGGAGGAGAATATGCTCACCTATAACCTTGACATTGAACCCGGCAGTCTCTGGCTGCGCACAACCCCGGGCGAAACCGCCGTCAGCCAGCCGTTTTTCTGTTCCGAGGCCGGTGTCTTCTATGCCCGCAAAGACTTCAATACGGCGAGAAGCTTCAAGGACAACTACATTCTTTTCTGCACGATTGAAGGCTGCGGTCTGATCACGCAGAACAGCCAGACAGTGGAACTGCACAAAAACGAGGCGCTGCTGATGAACTGCCGCTATCCCCAGTCCTATAAAACAAAAGATGACACCTGGCAGCACTACTGGATTCACATTGACGGCAGCGGTGTCAGGGCAATGGAAAAAATCCTGATTCCGGAAGAAAAACTGACGCCTGTATCTTTGTCCGCAAAAAGTGTTCATTTCCATTTCGATACCATTCTCAAAAACCTGGAGACAGACTCCGTACAGTCAATCCTGACAGATTCCCTGGAAATCCATCAGCTGCTGACCATGATGGCAGCGAACCTGATGAAAAAACAGACGGAAAGCACCGGCACCGTCCGGCTGATCCTGGAAGCTGCCGATTACATCCGCCTGCACTACCGTGATGAGCTGAACCTGGATGAGCTGCTGGAGCTTACCCACCTTTCCCGTTCCTATTTCCTGCAGATGTTCAAACGGGTCATCGGCACGACGCCCCATGCCTATCTGCTTGCCTGCCGCATTACCCGCTGCAAGCTTCTTCTGGAAACAACGGACCAATCCATAGCGGCAATTGCGGAGGAAACCGGCTTCCGGGATTCCTCTTCACTCAGTGTCAGGTTCTCCGCCATGGTCGGCCAGAGTCCGCTGAAATACAGAAACAACGCGCTGCGCCAGCAATGAAGGCAAAAAGAAAAGACGTTCACAGCACGTCTTTTCTTCTGTTACAGATTATTGTCTTAAGAAAGCCTGGTCTTTGGCTGAGATGCCTTCCTCGTCGCTCTTATAGCGCTCCGCCTTCATTCTCAGATCATACTTTTCTCTGAGTTCCGCCAGCGTCTTCATCATCGGGGAAGCGTGATGGACATCAATCGCTTCCTGGTTCTCCCAGATATCGATCAGGAGAACGGTTTCCGGATCATTTTTCGGATAGAAATATTCATACCTGACATTTCCTGCTTCTGCCCGGATCAGATCCGCTGTTCCGCTGCTTTCCATTTCTTCGGCAAATTTACGGGCATTTCCGTCTTTGCCTGTATAATACAGATTCATTGCGATGCTCATATTATGGTAAACTCCTCCTGTTTTCTAAATTATACAGGAGAACAGTTTCGTTTAACAATTGAATTCAGGAGCAGCTCAGAACTCTTCTTTTGAAGAGGCAATGGTTCTGCGCAGAAGATACAGGGCAAAAAGCGCAGCCAGTCCTTCACCCGCTGGCAGTGCCGCGGCCAGTCCGGCTTCGCCGAAGAGTCTGTCCAGCAGGAACATTAACGGGATGTACAGCAGCAGTTCCCTGACAAAAGCGTGCAGTAAAGTTTCTTTCCCCTTGCCCATCGCCTGCATGCAGTAGGAAGTATGATAATTGATCATCTGCACCGGCGAGGCCAGGCATCTGATTCTCAGAAACAGCGCCGCGTAGGCAATTGTCTTCAGGGCCGTCTCTGCGTCCGCTGTCTTTGTGCTTAAGAACAGCTTTGTCGCGGGTGAGGCAAAGAGCTGGAAGAAAACGATGCTGAGGGCGGAAATGGCCAGGCCGGCCAGTCTTGCGGTATTGATCGTTTCCTTCATCCTGTCATGATTTCCCGAAGAGTAGTTATACGCAACAATCGGCAGCATGCCCTGGCAGATACCGATGTTGACGGCATTGGGGATTCTTTCGACTTTCATGACAATGCCCATGCCGGCAAGAACCAGGTCATTGTGGCCGCTGGCAATGATGTTGACACAGATATTGGCCAGATCAAACAGACCGGTCAACAGTGCTGAAGGAATACCGACCGTAAAGACGGCTTTTCTTGTATGCGGCGTGATCTTCATAGCGTCCGGGAGCTTCATGGAAAGCGGCGCGTCATTCTGTGCCCTGCGGTAAGCATAAAGCAGATAGAGACAGGCAATGGTATTTGAGATTGTCGTCGCGATGGCGGCGCCTGTGACTTCCTGCCCCTTCGGCAGGATGACAAACATGAACAGCGGATCCAGGAAGCAGTTAAGGATGCCGCCC
>JAUNJW010000316.1 GCA_030533035.1 Erysipelotrichaceae bacterium | reverse complement strand
GACGCATTATTCCTGCACGGAAGCAGGGGAGATCGCATGTGAATGTTCTGAAGGCCATCTGCATATCAATGAGGACTGGGTCATCGCTGAACCTGTTGACAGCAATAACAGGCCGGTTGGATACGGCGTTCTTTCCGACAAGCTGCTGATCACCAATCTGGCGAATTATATCCAGCCGTTCATCCGCTACGAACTGACGGACAGGGTGATTGTTCACAATGAAAAGTGTGCCTGCGGAAAGAATACGCTGTGGCTTGAGATCGAAGGCAGAACGGATGACACGCTGGTCTTTGCCGGCGGTGTGAAAATTGCGCCGATGTCCCTGTATAAGATTCTCGAGGAAGTAAAAGCCATCAGAAGATTCCAGCTGATCCAGACCGGACAGGGACAGCTTGAGCTGCGGCTCATCAGCGGACAGCGGGAAGAAGCGTTCGCTCAGGCACGGAAGGAACTGCTTGACTTCCTTAAAACCAAAGGCATTGAAAATGTTCAGATTGTATTATCTGAAGAACCGCCCCGGGCAGATCCGGCAAGCGGCAAGTTCAAGCATATTTACCGGCAGAAGGGCATACGGGAGTGAATTCCGGTTTCCGGGATACTGCCACGGGATAATCAGGCATATTCAGAAACAGCAGAAAAGGGGTGCAGGCGGATGACAGCTGAAGAATTATGGGAAAGATCCGGACTGACAGGTACCTGGGAAGCGTGGGCTTTTTCAGACGCGCCGGACAAACTGGCCCGGCTGGTTCTGCAGGGAATTAAAACCGCCACCTGTTCAGCGTATGATCTCTATGAAACTGACAATGAGCCGCTTCCGCAGGCCGGGGATTACAGCATTATCCTGAACGCGGACGAAGAAGCGGTGTGCATTATTAAAACACTGAAAGTCTATGTGACAGACTTCGATCATGTTTCCGAAGAACATGCTTACAAAGAAGGGGAAGGCGACCGCTCCCTTGAATACTGGCGTCAGGTCCACGCTGATTTCCTGACGGAGGAGCTTGCCTCAGTGAACAGGACATTTGACGGCAGCACAAAGGTGGTCTGCGAAGAATTTGAAGTGGTTTTTCAATAAGGAGGTGAAAGGATGGTACGCTGGTTCAGACTGTTTGGAAACCAATATGCCGGCTTCTGGGCATTGGGGCTTCTTCTGTTCGCGGTTCAGGAAATCCCGTATCTTCTGATGCCTTTCATCCACCTGAAAACAAATCCCATCATGAATATGACGGAGACTTCACCGGTTCTGGATGTCTGTGAGAAGATCCTTGGCTCCCTGTGCATCGTCCTTATGATGTTCGTCATTCACCGGGACGCCGTCTTTTTCAGCATTGCCGAGGGCAGAGAAAAGCTGTTCTTCACGCTGGCTGCCTTGATCCTGCTGGCCAACTTTGCCGGATGGGCCCTGTACTTTACAGGCCGTCAGAGCCTGTTTGTCATGATGGCTTTCATCGTCGCGATGCCGCCGCTGTATTATATGGCCATAGGTTTATGGCGGCAGAACACGCCGCTGGTGATCACAGGCGCTGTATTCCTGGCCGTGCACTTCCTGCATGTGCTGGGGAATCTGCGCTGATCTCTGCAAAGGAGAGTTATGCGGATCGGATTGGTTTCTTATCGGTGTGAAAACCGGAACACCGCATTCAACATGAGTCAGATTGAGCTTGCCATGAAGCGCTCTGGCGGAAAGGCGGATCTTCTCTGTTTCCCGGAAGCGTTCCTGCAGGGCTTTGACGCGCTTAGCTGGGACTATGAAACAGACAAAGACATCGCGCTCGAACTTTCCTCGGATACATTTGCGCAGCTTCAGAGCTGGACAATCCGCTATGGCATTTCCCTGCTGACAGGGTATATTGAAAAAGATCAGCAGAAACTGTATTCATCCTGTGCCGTCATTTCAGACGGCAGGATCATCCATAACTACAGACGCATCTCGAAAGGCTGGAAAGAATCTTCAGAAACAGACAGCCATTATTGCGAGGGAAACGAAACTGCACCATTCTCCCTGCATGGCAGAAACATGAAGATTGCCCTCTGCGGGGATCTCTGGGAATATCCGGAAAGATTCAGGACAGACCATCTTCTCATCTGGCCTGTCTATGTCGATTTCACTGTTGAAGAGTGGGAGCAGGGCATGCTGGACGAATATGCAGCGCAGGCTTGCCTGGCGGCGCCGGATGTGCTGATGATAAATCCCATTGACAGCAATCCTGTGAATCACGGCGGTTCTTTCCGTTTTCAAAACGGGAAAACAGCAGCCCGGATTCCGTTTGATCAGGAAGAGGTTCTGTTTGTGGATATTCCCTGATCAGCCGGCAGGGAAGTGGATTCTTGCGGGTATCCTGGTTCTCTGGTTCACCGTGGAGTTTTTCTGCCACTGGTATTTCACGATATTCGGGGCTTCAGAACGCAAGCTGAAAGGGTACAATGAGTGCTTCCGCAATACAGTTCATATTATCC
>JAUNJW010000315.1 GCA_030533035.1 Erysipelotrichaceae bacterium | reverse complement strand
GGAAAGCAGGATGGCCTGCGGCATGGGCGCCTGCATGGGCTGCGTTGTCAAAGACAAAGAGGGTGAATCCCTGCGTGTGTGCAAAGACGGTCCCGTCTTTGAAATCGGAAAGGTGGTGCTGTAATGGATCTTTCAGTCAGTCTGCCCGGTCTGAATCTCAAAAACCCGGTGATCCCCGCCTCCGGCTGTGCCGGCTACGGCCGCGAGCTGGCGGAGCTCTATGATCTTTCCCTGCTCGGAGGCATCGCGATCAAGAGCGCGACCCCGAAGGAACGCTTCGGCAATCCGACGCCGAGAATCGCCGAAACCCCGATGGGAATGCTGAACGCGATCGGCCTGCAGAACCATGGCGTCGATTACATCATCGAAAACGAACTGCCGTTCCTTGAACAGTTTGATACCGAAGTCATCGCCAATGTGGCCGGCGCCAGTGAGGAAGACTATATTGAAGTCATCCGCAAAATGAACGGCTCAAAGGTTGTCAAGGCTTATGAGCTCAACATCTCATGCCCCAATGTCAAGCACGGCGGGATCGGCCTCGGCACCAGTCCTGAACTGGCAGCCAATATCACAAGAATGGCGAAGGAAGCCGCTGAAAAACCGGTCTATGTCAAGCTGACCCCCAACGTCACCAATATCGTTGAAATCGCAAAAGCTGTTGAGCAGGCAGGGGCTGACGGCCTGGTGCTGATCAATACGCTTCTCGGCATGCGGATTGACCTGAAAACAGGAAAGCCGCTGCTGGCCAACACAACCGGCGGCCTGTCCGGACCGGCCATCAAGCCGGTGGCGGTGCGCATGGTTTACCAGTGCGCGCAGGCTGTGAATATCCCGATTATCGGTGTCGGCGGAATCTCCTCGGCTGAGGACGTTCTTGAATTCCTGTATGCCGGCGCCAGCGCCGTTGAAGTCGGCGCCGCCAACTTTGTTGATCCGTACATCTGCCCGAAGATCATTGACAGACTCGGCGGTGTGCTTGAAAAATATGGAAACGCTTCTGTTAAGGAAGCCACAGGAAGGAGCTTTAAATGAGCAGAACAATCATCGCACTCGATTTCTCAACCCGTGAACAGGTTATTGATTTCCTGAAACAGTTCGACGAACCGGTCTATGTCAAGATCGGCATGGAACTGACCTATGCCTGCGGTCTTGACATCATCCGTGAAGTCAAGGCAATGGGCCATAAGATTTTCCTTGACCTCAAGCTCCATGACATCCCCAACACCGTCAAAGGCGGCATGAAGAATCTGGCGGCCCTCGGCGTTGACATCGTCAACTGCCACTGCGCCGGCGGCATCGAAATGATGAAAGCCGCAAAGCAGGGCCTGATTGAAGGCACACCGGAAGGAAAGGAAGTTCCGAAACTGATCGGCGTCACCATCCTGACATCCACCTCCCAGGAAGCGATGAATCAGGAACTCGGCATTCCCGGCGCGGTTCTCGACACCGTTGTCCATTACGCAAAGAACGCGAAGGAAGCCGGCCTGGATGGCGTTGTGTGCTCCGTCCACGAGGCAAGGGCAATCCACGAGGCCTGCGGAAATGACTTTATGACAGTCACTCCGGGCATCCGTCTTGCCGGCAACAGCGTCGACGACCAGAAGAGAGTCGCGACACCGGCTCTGGCAAGACAGCAGGGCTGCGACATGATCGTTGTCGGCCGCTCGATCACAAAGGCGGAAAACCCGGCTGAAACATACAGCCTGATTGAAAAGGAGATCTCTGATGGAAGAATATAAGAAGCAGTTTACCGAATTCATGTTATCCTGCAATGCCCTCAAGTTCGGCGATTTCACCCTGAAGTCCGGCCGCAAGAGCCCGTTCTTCATGAATGCCGGCGCCTATGTTTCCGGCGGCCAGCTCCATGAAATTGCCTGCTATTACGCAAAGGCGATCAATGACAACTTCGGCCTGGATTTCGACGTCCTTTTCGGCCCGGCCTACAAGGGAATTCCGCTCGCGGTTGCCACCTGCATGGCAATCCATGAACTCTATGGAAAAGAGGTCCGCTACTGCTCCAACAGAAAAGAAGTCAAGGACCATGGCGATACCGGCATCCTGCTGGGCTCAAAGCTGAAGGACGGCGACCGGGTCATCATGATCGAGGACGTCACAACCTCCGGAAAATCCATGGAAGAAACAGTCCCGATCGTAAGGGCGCAGGCTGATGTGGAAATCAAAGGCCTGATCGTTTCCCTCAACAGAAATGAAAAGGGCAAGGGCACAAAGACAGCCCTGGCTGAAATTGCCGACCTTTACGGCTTCCCGACGGCAGCGATCGTTTCGATGAAGGAAGTTGTCGAAATCCTGAAGGAAAAGAACGCTCTTGACGATGAGCTTCTCGGAAGGATCGACGCCTACTACAAAGAGTACGGCGCGGAAGAATAATCCTTGCAGACAGCGGCAGAGAAATCTGCCGCTGTTTCTGTTTCCGGGGAAGTGTATTATCACCGGCAGGCAACAGATTGA
>JAUNJW010000314.1 GCA_030533035.1 Erysipelotrichaceae bacterium | reverse complement strand
ATGATCGAAGGCGACGCCAACGGCCGCGGCTTCCAGTACCCGATCCCCACCTATTCCATTACAAGAGACTTTGACTGGTCTGAAACAGAAAACAACAAGCTCCTCTTTGAAATGACAGCGAAGTACGGCACACCGTATTTCTCCAACTATATCAACAGTGACATGGAACCCAGCGACGTCAGAAGCATGTGCTGCCGTCTGAGACTGGACCTGAGAGAACTGAGAAAGAAGAGCGGCGGCTTCTTCGGTTCCGGCGAAAGCACCGGTTCTGTCGGTGTTGTCACCATCAACCTGCCGAGAATCGCTTATCTTGCCAAGGATGAAGATGACTTCTTCAAGAGACTGGACAAGATCATGGATCTCTCCGCCCGTTCCCTCAAGACAAAGCGCCAGGTTATCACCCAGCTCCTCGATGCCGGCCTGTATCCTTACACAAAGAGATACCTCGGCACATTCAACAACCACTTCTCCACCATCGGCCTGGTCGGCATGAACGAAACAGGTCTCAACGCGAAGTGGCTGGAAGCTGACCTGACACACAAGGAAACACAGGACTTCGCAGTCCGTGTTCTCAACCACATGAGAGAAAGACTTTCCGATTATCAGGAAAAGTACGGCGATCTCTATAACCTTGAAGCGACACCGGCTGAAAGCACAGCTTACCGTCTGGCCAAGCACGACAAGGAAAAGTATCCGGACATCATCACTGCCAACATGGCAGGTACTCCGTACTATACCAACAGTTCCCATCTGCCGGTCAGCTACACCGATGACATCTTCAGTGCCCTCGATGTTCAGGACCAGCTGCAGACACTGTACACTTCCGGCACAGTCTTCCATGCTTTCCTGGGCGAAAGACTCACCGACTGGAAGTCTGCCGCGACACTGGTCAGAAAGATCGCGGAAAACTACAAGCTGCCGTATTACACAATGAGCCCGACATATTCTGTCTGTAAGTATGACGGCTATATCCCCGGCGAAGTCTGGACATGTCCGAAGTGCGGCGCCGACACAGAAGTCTATTCCCGTATTACCGGCTACTACCGTCCGGTCAAGAACTGGAACGCCGGCAAGTCCCAGGAATTCAAGGACAGAAGAACTTACAGAGTGGAAGGCCTTGTTTCCAGATCCGTCGCGGATATCCGTGAAGGCACAAAAACTCCTGTGACTGTTGAACAGACAGTCGCTGACAACGCTCCGGTGAAGGAAGAAGTTGAACGCAGTGAAAACGGCGTCATCCTCTTCAAGACACCGACATGCCCCAACTGCAAAGCTGCCGCAGCGCTGCTTGACAAGGCGGGTGTGAAATACACGGTTCTCAATGCCAACGAAGAGCGTGATCTTGTCTCCAAGTACGGCATCAAGCAGGCTCCGACTCTTGTTATTGAGCACGGATCAGAATTTGAAAAATACCGCGGGGTTTCTGATATCAAAGGCTGGCTTTCCAGGAGCTGATGAATGACAGTCTATGATGTTATCGTAGCCGGAGGCGGTCCTGCCGGCATGACAGCGGCGCTGTATGCGTTAAGAAACGGCAAGTCGGTTCTGATCATTGAAAAAGAAGGCTTCGGCGGCCAGATCACCCACTCACCCAGAGTTGAAAACTATCCCGGGACGCTTTCCATGAGCGGCAATGAATTCGCGGATAAGCTGTTTGACCAGATCATTGCCCAGGGAGCTGAGTTCGAGATCGAAACCGTGACTTCCGTTGAATGCGACGGTGACCTGAAAGTCGTCAGGACAGAAGAAGGCACATCCCATACCGGGCGCACCGTTATTCTGGCGACCGGGGTCAAACACCGCATGCTGGGGCTGGAAAACGAAGAAGATCTTGTCGGTGAAGGCATTTCCTACTGCGCTGTGTGCGACGGTGACTTCTATACTGGAAAAACAGTCTGTGTGGCCGGCGGCGGCAACTCTGCCCTGCAGGAAGCGATTCTTCTTGCGGACAAGTGCAGGGAAGTGATTATGCTGCAGGACCTGCCGGTATTCACCGGTGAGGCCAGACTGCAGGATGTCCTGTTCGCCAAAGACAATGTCCGCAGCTTCACCAATGTGAAGATCACAAAACTGCGCACGGAAGACGATGGATTCAAAGGCGTCGTGATTGAAGACAGAACCAGCGGCACATCGCAGCAGATTGACTGTGACGGCCTGTTTGTCGCAATCGGCCTGATCCCCGAAAACGAAGGATTCAAAGATCTCGCTGATCTTAACAGCTATGGATATTTTGATTCTGATGAGCAGTGCACAACAAAAACACCCGGTATCTTTGTCGCAGGCGACTGCAGATCAAAAAACATCCGCCAGCTGACAACAGCTGCAGCTGACGGAGCTGTCGCGGCACTCGCGGCATGCCGGTATATCAACCAGTAAGAACTGAAAGTGCGGGTCATATGATCCGCACTTTCAGTTTCTATGGAGTTATAAAAGACCGTATCCGGAAATACGGTCCCATACACAGTTAAAA
>JAUNJW010000313.1 GCA_030533035.1 Erysipelotrichaceae bacterium | reverse complement strand
TAGCAATTGTGTGAAGGAGGTTATGGTATGTCCAGAGTTTGTGCCGTATCCGGTAAGAAAGCAATGTCAGGAAACAGACGTTCCCATTCACTTCGTGCTACAAGACGTAAGTGGAATGTCAACCTGCAGAAGGTTCATATGATCGTCGATGGCAAGCCCCAGACCGTTAAGATCTCTGCGCGTGCGCTGAAGACTCTCAAGGGTCAGGCCAAGAAAGCTGCCAAAGCCGCTTCTGCTGAGTAAACCGAATTTGCTGTAAGAAAGGTCGCCATGGTGATCTTTTTTATTTTTCTTTTTCCGTATATAAGAAAAGGAACACGCTCCGTGTTCCCCTGCTTACTCTTTGTCTTTGCTGCGGATCACAAGCACCCGGCCGCTGTGAACGGTCAGGGTCCCGCTGTCCGCTGTGATTTCATTTGACAGTGTATAGAGATCGTCCGCTTTCAGTTCACGTTCTGTAAGCGGATATTTCATATTCTCAAGCGTGACTGCGGCACTGCCGAATGTGAAGAAGGAAATGTACTTCCATTCATCCTTCGGGAATGTGTATACCCCTTTGTCATATGCCATGACCTGATTCTGTTCATCCTGCAGGACCAGCAGCCCGGGATACTGATACGCCAGCCTGAGATTGACCAGGGAGTGATCCGCCCGGCCGCCCAGGCAGCCGCACATCACAATCCGCTCATAGCCCATGGCGATGGCATGCCGCAGGGCTGACTCAGAGTCCGTGTCGTCCTTGACGGGATTGAGGATCAGGACTTCATCCGCGTGGCTTCTGATCAGCTCCATGTCCTCCGGTTTCACGGAGTCAAAGTCGCCGACCGCCAGGCGCATATGCTTTCCTGCCTTCGCCAGGGTCAGCGCCCCTTTGTCGGCACCGATATAATCCGCCCGGATCTCAGGCAGCTTTTCCGTCAGCTTCAGTGCGATCAGTGCAGTGGACAAGACTATCTACCGCCTTTCCGATATCATCCTTGAAGACATAGGAACCGGCAACCAGCACATCGGCGCCGGCCAGCGCGCATTCCCTGCCGGTATCGAACTTGATGCCGCCGTCCACGGAGATCAGCGCCTCCGAACCTGTATGGTCAATCCATCTGCGCAGGTTCTTGATCTTTGCCAGTGACGCCGGACGGAACGGCTGGCCGCCGTAGCCCGGTTCCACGCACATGATCAGGAACAGGTCGCAATGGTGCAGGTAAGCCTGCAGTCTTCTGACATCGGTCATCGGGTTGATGGCCAGACCGGCCCTGAGGCCGAAGGAATGAATGTATTCAAGCATTTCCATGACCTTTTCATATTCATGGAGCACTTCCTCGTGAACCGTGATCATGTCGGCGCCGGCGTCCGCGAAGGGCTTGATGAACTTTGCCGGGTCAGTGACCATGAGATGAACATCGAGGGTGAGGTCCGTCAGTTTCCTGAATCCCCTGAGCAGGTCGGGTCCGAAGGAAAGATTGGGCACATAATGACCGTCCATGACGTCAAAGTGAATCCAGTCAGCTTTGGAATTGTTGAGTTCCTCCGTCTGCTCCTTCATCTTTGAGTAATCCATGGCAAGTACCGATGGTGAAATAATCATATGTATTTTTCCCTCCTTAACTGAATCATTTCAAGGACCTGAAGATAGTTCTGCCAGCGGATCAGGGGAATGATTCCTTTCTCTACCGCTTCCTTGACGGCGCATCCGGGTTCATTCTGATGGACACAGTCGTTGAACCTGCATCTGCCGATATAGGGCTCAAAATCAATGACATCCTGGCCGAGCTCACGGGCGGAGATACGGCTGAAATCCAGCGAGCTGAACCCCGGGGTGTCGGCGACAAGGCCGCCGGCGACCGGATGCAGTTCGTTGTGGCGGGTCGTATGCTTGCCGCGGCCCAGGGCTTTGGAGATTTCCTGGGTAGCCAGATGGAAGGAAGGCTCCAGCTCATTGAGCAGCGTGCTTTTGCCGGCGCCCGACTGGCCGGTCAGCACCGAGATCTTCCCTTCCAGCACGGATGCCAGCGAAGGATCCAGGGAGCCTTTGGCGGTGCGGATGACTTTCATCGGTCCCCTTTCATATTCGCGGATTCTTTCTTCCGTTTCCGCCGGTATGCCGAGGTCGCACTTGGTGACGACCAGCAGCGGCGTAATATCCGCGGCCCGGATCAGGATCGACAGGCGGTCGATCAGCGCTGTCGAAAAATCAGGATCAACCACGCTCATGACAATGATAGCCTGGTCGACATTGGCCACATAAGGACGGATCAGCCGGTTTCTTCTGGGCAGGATCTTCTGGATCACCCAGCGGCTGTCCGTGTATTCCGCTTCGACGAGATCGCCGGCAGCCGGCGCGTCCTGGCGGCGCACCTTGCCCATCAGGATCGACTTGACACGGGTGCCGTCATCCATCAGAAGCGTATATTCCCTGGAAACGATTTTGACTATTCTTGCGATCATTTCCACCTCATATCAATAGTAATAACGAAGAACAAAGTT
>JAUNJW010000003.1 GCA_030533035.1 Erysipelotrichaceae bacterium | reverse complement strand
TGACATCCGGCGGCGATGCTCCGGGCATGAACTCGGCCATCCGTTCCGTCACAAGAATCGCTCTGAACAACGGTGTCGAGGTAGTCGGTGTCGTCAATGGCTACCGCGGACTGCTTGAAGAGACTTTCATGCCGCTTGACAGGAAAGCAGTCTCCGACACTCTTGACCGCGGCGGAACTTTCCTCGGCTCCGCAAGACTGCCTGAATTCAAGGAAGAGGCAATCCAGGACAAGTGTGTCAAACCCATGAAGAGAGCAGGCATTGACGCCCTGGTCGTCATCGGCGGCGACGGTTCCTACCGCGGCGCCCTGGCCCTGACAAGAAAGGGAATCAACTGTATCGGTCTGCCGGGTACGATTGACAATGACATTCCGGGCACCGACCTGACAATCGGCTTTGATACTGCGCTGAGAACCTGCGTTGAAAACGTTGACAAACTGCGTGACACATCCAGCTCCCATCACCGCTGCCATATCGTAGAAGTTATGGGCAACCACTGCGGCGACCTGGCTCTGTACACGGCAATTTCATGCGGCGCCGAAATGGTCATTTCACCGGAAACCGGCTATGACGAAATCGAAGTTCTTGAACGTCTGAGATACCTTGGCAGCGCCGTCAGGAAAAAGCACGCGATTGTCATTATCTCTGAAAAGATCACCGATGTTGAAGCACTTGCAAGAAAAGTTTCCCTGACCACTGAATTCAGCGGCAGAGCCACAGTTCTCGGTCATATCCAGCGCGGCGGCTCCCCGTCACCTTCAGACCGTATGCTCGCCAGCCGGATGGGCGAAAAAGCTGTTGACCTGCTGATGGAAGGCATCGGCGGCCAGTGTGTCGGCATCATCGACAACCATCTGACAAGCATGCCGATCCAGGAAGCCCTGGAAAGACCGCGCGCAAGCAGAAAGCATCTTTACAGACTGTTCGACCGCCTCGTATAAGGCTGTATAAACGTGATACTCTTCAAAAAGACGGAATTGATCCTGTTCCGTTCTTTTTGAATTTGTACAGACAAAAAATCAGAAAGGAACTGTTATGACTGCTGTTCAGATTACATATTACGGACATTCCTGCTTCAAAGTTCAGGCAGGAGGCTTCAGCGCTGTTCTGGATCCCTATGACAAAGACAGTGTGCCGGGAATCAATCTGCCGGAAGAAATCGAAGCCAACGCTGTTTACTGCTCGCACGGCCATGGCGACCATAATGCCGCCCACCTGATCAGAAAGACGGATACGGACGCAGAACCGTTCGCCGCTTCGTTTATTACAGTGCCTCACGACGACGCCGGCGGCACTCTGCGGGGCATGAACAAAATCACAGTCCTGAAGGCAGGCAAAGCCGTCATCACCCATATGGGCGATATCGGCCGTATGCCGACGGAAGAGGAATACGAAGCTCTCAAAGAAACGGATGTGCTGTTGATCCCGACTGGCGGCCACTATACCATCGACGCGGAACAGGCGGCTGAAATCGCCGGGACACTGAAGCCAAAGCTGACCATACTCATGCATTTCCGCAAAGCAGACAGGGGATACGGAGTCATTGCCGATATCGAAACCGTAAAACAGTCTTTCCCCGGACTGCAGTGCCTGGACAGGACATCGATCACATTCGAGGACACAGAGATCCCGGAAGGGATCATTACCCTCGAGCCGCAGCAGTAACAGAAAGGGAATTGGAAACAATTCCTTTTTTTCGGCTTACAGTGTAATTTTTGTGAGTGTCTCTTGTACCGTTGCATTAATTGCATTATAATAGATAATGCAAAGAGGTGATAAATATGAAAACCGAAAATATCCGCATCGGCACTGAATTCCCGCTTGATGGAATCCTGACTCTGCCGGATGACACATCCGTACCTGTTCCTGCCTGCGTATTTGTCCACGGCTCCGGTTCCTCCGACAAAGATGAGCATATCGGAAAGCTGTATCCTTTCAGGGATCTGGCTGAAGGACTTGGCCGTCAGGGCATTGCCTCATACCGCTATGACAAACGTTCCTATGTCCATGGCCTGAAAATGATCAGGTCAAAGAAACCGATCACCGTCCGGGAAGAAACCATTGAAGACGCCATCACGGCAGCGGATATGCTGAGAAAGGATTCCCGTATCGATCCAGAGAGAATCTATATCATCGGCCATTCCATGGGAGCCATGCTGGCGCCGCGGATCGACGCGGAAGGCGGCAATTACAGAGGTCTCATCCTGATGGCAGGCTCACCGTGCAGTCTTGATGAAATCATGATCAGGCAGCTGAATGAGCTCAGCGGTCAGCAGGGAAAGATCGCCGGTTATATTCTTGGAAAACAGAAAGAAAAGATCTTTTCGCAGTTTGAAAAAATGGATTCCGTCAGCGATGAGGAAGCCATGAAGATCAAAATGGGCGGCGGCACAACCCTCTATTATTGGGTTGATATGAAGAAACATCCTGTTTCACAGTATCTGGAAAAGCTTGAAAAGCCGGTTCTGATCATGCAGGGTTCAATGGACGCCCAGGTGAGAAAGGATATTGATTACGCGGCCTATCAGGAAATGCTGAAAGGCAGGGAAAATGTGACCTTCCGTCTGTATCCGGGACTAAGCCATCTGTTTGTGCCGGCTTCCACCGACAATATCGCCAAAGCTCCGGCAGAATACAAAATACCGAAAAAGATCCCGGACGATGTGATCAATGACATCGCAGCCTGGATCCGTGAAAACTGATTCAATGAAAAAGACCTGAACGATGAACTGCCCCATTGAAAATGGACAGTTAATCGAAGGCTAAAAAAGCACCTTCTATACAATTGAGATATAGGAGGTGTTTTTCTATGGGAAAGACAGGAAGAGAAAACAATTCATATTCCGCCGAATTCAAGTTAAAAGCTGTCGAACAATATCTAAGTGGTGAAATCGGAGGATTAACAATCGCAGCTCGACAATTAGGACTACGTTCAAAAACACAGTTAAGCAGATGGATTAAACTTTATAAACAGGATCCAGAACTGTTGAAACAGGATAACCGAGGTAAAACATCTTCGAAAGACGGTGTCCGGAAAGGAAGGCCCAAAAAGGTAAAGCTGGATGAGATGTCCAAAGACGAACAGATCGAATATCTGAAAATGGAGAACGCGATACTAAAAAAAGCGAGGGCTCTCCGGAGAAACTACGGAGAGCATTGAGGTATATGATCGTCTATGATCTGAAGGAAGAATATACGATCAAAAATCTTTGCAGGTATCTGAAGGTGTCTTCCAGCGGTTACTACCGGTGGCTGAAACTGGGAAGACCAATCAGGTATTCATTCGATGAGGTACTGGCAGACATGATTGAAGAGATCTTCTATGAAACATATAAGGGATATCGGTTCATCAGAGATGAGATCATACGGAGATATGGGGTCATATACAACGATAAAACAGTATATAAATACATGAAAATACTGGGACTATCCTCTCCGGTTCGGAAGAAACGATACCAGTGCTGCACAAAGGAAGAACCAAATGAAAAAGCGAGGACCGTCTGCGAAAACTTCCTCGCCCGTAACTTCACCGCTTCGCGACCCCTGGAAAAGCTCGTGACGGATGTCAGTTACATTCACAGTCAGGAAGGCCGTCTTTATCTTAGCGTGATCAAAGACCTTTATGACAATTCGATTATAGCCTATCAGATATCAAAGTATAACGATTTGAAACTTGTAATGGACAATCTTATGAAAGCAGTCGGTGACAACTGGGATCCGACTCATTTCTGTGTGCTGCACTCAGATCGGGGATTCCAGTATACAAATGAGATGTACATAAGATGTCTGGATGATCATGGCATTACTGTTTCTCATTCCAGGAAGGCAAACTGTTATGATAATGCCTGCTGTGAGAACTTCTTCGGACATCTGAAGAGCGAGAGTTTGGAACTGCATGATCTCCCGAAAACAAATGATGATCTTATACAATTGGTCAATCGTTATATTCGCTTCTACAACCATGAAAGACCTCAGAGAAAACTAAAAGGTATGACCCCTATGGAATATAGGAATGCATACCTTAATAGTTAAGCCGTGGCTTTTTTAGACTGTCCCACTTTCGTGGGGCAGTTCAGAATCCGGTCTCTTTCTGTGAATGTGTATCAGGAATCAGGCTGCTTTTTTGATATCAGAGAATTCAGCGCCGTTTGTCACAACAACGATGACTGTATCCGGATGACCGGCATTTTTGATTTCGTTTCTGTCAAAGTGCAGCAGCTTGTCGCCGGTTTTGATTTCCTGGTCAGGCTCGACATAAGCTTCGAAACCGGTGCCGTTCATGGAGACTGTGTCAATACCGACATGGATCAGAACTTCGATGCCGTCTTTGGATGTGACGCCGACCGCGTGCTTTGTCGGGAACAGCATTGTGACTTTGCCGTCAAACGGCGCATAGACTGTTTCGCCTGTTGGAATAATACCGATGGACGGGCCCATGGTTTCAGCGGCGAACATCGGATCGGCGATTTCGGAAGCGGGGATGATTTTGCCGGCAACAGGCTGTACGACTGTGCCTTTTTCTGTTGTGATGGCTGTTTCGACAGGAACTGTTTCAACAGCGGCGGGTTTGTCTGCCTCTTCCGGATCTTCCTGCCAGAGGATCCATGTCAGGGCAAATGCGATACCGGCAGAGATTGCCAGGACGATTGTGTAGCCGACCGGGTTCTTTGCGATCAGGTAGCCCGGAATACCGGTGACGCCGTTGGAGACAGCGCCGATCTTGAAGATGGCGCCGAACAGAGCGCCGACAGCACCGCCGGCCGCGGCGAAGATGAACGGCTTCATGAGTCTCAGGTTGACACCGAAGATTGCCGGCTCAGTAATACCGAGGGAAGCGGACAGGGCGGAAGGAATCGCGACCTGCTTTGTCTTGGAGTTCTTTGTCTTGAGACCGACAGCGAGACACGCGCCGAACTGGGCGAAGTTGGCGGCGGAAGCGATCGGCATCCAGGTATTCAGCGCGCCTTCATAGGCACCCAGCATGCCAAGCTCGATTGTGTTGTACATATGGTGGAGACCCATGACAACGGTGACAGGATAGATGGCACCCATAATGCATGCGCCGATCGGGTTGGCAACCAGGGCGGTGGCGGCATTGAGGACGATTGTTTCAAGTCCGGAGAAGATCGGGCCGATGACCATGAATGTGGCCAGGGCAGTTAACAGGACTGTGCACAGCGGTGTGACGAAGAGGTCGATGACTTCCGGGACGACACTGTGGAGTTTCTTCTCGATCTTGGCCATCAGCCAGATGGAGATGACAACCGGAATGACGTGGCCCTGATAGCCTAACTGGTTGATCTGACCGAAAACATACGGGCCGATCTTGAGACCCTGGCCGAACAGGTACCATTTTTCATAACCGCCGGCGGCAGCCCAGCCGTTGGTCAGCGCGGAGTGGACCATCATGAGGCCCATGACTGCGCCGAGGAATTCGTTGGCACCGAATACCTTGGCGGCACTGATCGCGACGAGAACCGGCAGATAAGCGAATGCTGTGTTGGCGGCCATGTCGAGGAATCCGAACCAGTCAGAACCCTTGAACGCGGGGATCGCGTTGCCGAGGGCCTCGACAAGACCCATCATGAGACCAGCCGCTACGATCGCGGGAAGAATCGGGACGAAGACGTCGCCGAGTGTCTTGACCATGCGCTTCCACCAGGGCATGTTGGCGGCAGCAGCGGCCTTGACGTCGTCTTTGGAGCCGGCAGATACGCCTGAGACGTCGATGAATTCATCGAAGACTTTGTTGACGGTACCTGTGCCGATGATGATCTGAAGCTGACCTGCGTTTGAGAAAACGCCCTGGACACCGTCGATGTTTTCGAGTGTTTTGAGGTCAACCTTGCTGTTGTCCACGATTGCTAAACGCAGACGGGTGGCGCAGTGTGCTGCGGAAGCGATGTTGTCCTTACCGCCGAGGGTGGCAAAGATTTCTTCTGCGCACTTCCTGTAATCGAGTGCCATGAAACTCTCCTCCTTTTCCGGCATCTGACAAGTACACAAAAAAGAATGATCTGAAACCATTGCGGATTTGCGTAATTTATACGTTATGCCGGTGTTTCTGTTCCTTCATTGTACTACTTTTGGATAACGGAAAATCGAAATAGTTGAAAAATCGCGTGTTGACCCGTCCGGTAATCGGCGGGCATGAGGCTCCGTTTTTAAATACTGTTTTTAAATGCAAGTTGATTTTTGTCATCTCCTGCTGAAATAACGTTTCAAGAGTTCTGAGGGTCTGCTAAAATATAAACAGTAAGTGAAATCCGCAGGAGCGGATAGAAAGGAAACGGGTATCAATTATATAGGATATCCATGGAAAACAATTATATGCTGTATGGAACATTAGAAGCCGGCGGAACCAAAATGCTCTGCGCGGTCGGCAACGAGAATGGTGAAATTCTCGAACGTATTTCAATTCCGACAAAAACTCCTGAAGAGACAATGCCCCCGATCATCGAATACTTCAAAGCCAAGGATATCGCAGCGCTCGGCATTGCCTGCTTCGGCCCGATTGATCTGCACAAAGATTCAGAAACTTATGGCTATATCACATCCACACCGAAACCCGGATGGGCTTTCTATGACATCGTCGGCGCTCTGCAGAAAGAGCTGAACATCCCGATCGGCTTTGACACAGACGTCAACGGTTCCCTGCTCGGTGAAATGACATGGGGCTGCGCAAAGAGCCTGACAGACGCTGTCTATCTGACAATCGGCACAGGCGTCGGCGCCGGCGTCATGACAAACGGCAAGATGCTGCACGGCATGCTGCATCCGGAAGCAGGACATATTCTGCTCAAGATCCGCGAAGATGACAATTACAAGGGACACTGCCCGTTCCACGGCAACTGCCTGGAAGGCATGGCAGCCGGTCCGGCAATTGCGGAAAGATGGGGCAAGCCCGGCGCTGAACTGACAGACAGACCTGAGGTCTGGGATCTGGAAGCTTACTACATTGCCCAGGCACTTGTTGACTACATTATGGTTCTCTCCCCGCAGAAGATTATTCTCGGCGGCGGCGTCATGCACCAGGAAAGCCTGTTCCCGCAGATCCGCAAGTATGTCGCTGAGATGATGAACAACTATCTCAAGACAAAGGAACTCGAAGACCTTGATTCATATATCGTTCCGGCAAGCCTGAATGATGACCAGGGTCTGATGGGCGGCATCAAGCTCGCCATGATGGCTGAAGAAGAAGCCAAAGCTTAAATCAGACACAAAAGTTACTCAAAAGTGAAGCGCGCAGCTTCACTTTTTATCTGCCGGCGATGAACAAACTTATGAAAAAGTTTTCAAAACTTGTTTCAAATGCGATGAAAATTCTTTTCATTTCTCTCTGAAAACCCTTGCAAAAATCGGAATGCCCTTTATAATTCCCTTAAAGCTGTGAAAGGAAGCAGTACTCCCGCAAAAGCTTTCAAGCGAGCCCTGTATGGTGGAAGAGGGTAAAGGAAAGCAGGAGGAACGTGTCCCGGAGCCGGATCCGCGAAGCGAAAGCCGAGAGGACTCCCGTAGAAACCGCGTTAAGGGAAAGAGAGTCCGCAGTTTTATGTGCTGCGGGAATAAAGGTGGCACCGCGATTACATCGTCCTTTGAGCACTGCGCTCAGAGGACGTTTTCATTTAAGGGGAGGGAAGAATGATGAAAGAGCGACGAAGCACCGCAGTAAATCATTTCAAAACAGCAGATAAAAGAAAGAAAAGAGGAGAAAGAAATCATGAATAAGGAAAACATCAAAAAAGTAGTTCTCGCGTACAGCGGCGGTCTTGACACATCCATCATCATTCCATGGCTCAAGGAAAACTATAACAACTGCGAAGTCATCGCGGTTTCCGGCAATGTCGGCCAGGCCGACGAACTGGAAGGACTGGAAGAAAAGGCGCTGAAGACAGGTGCCTCCAAGCTCTATGTCCTTGATCTGACAGATGAATACGCAAACGACTATATCGTACCCTGCCTCAAGGCAGGCGCGGCCTATGAATCTTATCTGCTCGGCACCAGCCATGCCCGGCCGTTAATTGCCAAGGGACTGGTTGAAATCGCCCTGAAGGAAGGCGCTGACGCCATCTGCCACGGCTGCACCGGAAAAGGAAATGACCAGGTAAGATTCGAGCTTGCCATCGCTCACTTCGCACCGAATATGCCCGTCATCGCTCCCTGGCGGGAATGGGATATCAAATCAAGGGATGAGGAAATCGACTATGCCGAAGCCCACAACATTCCGCTGAAGATCTCAAGGGAGACAAACTATTCCAAAGACAAGAACATGTGGCATCTGAGCCATGAAGGCCTCGATCTGGAAGATCCCGGCAATATGCCCCAGTATGACAAGCCCGGCTTCCTGGAAATGAGCGTTTCCCCGATGCAGGCGCCGGATGAACCAACAGAAATCGAAATCGAATTCGAACAGGGCGTTCCGGTTTCCCTCAACGGTGAAAAGAAGAGCGTCAAGGAAATTATCCTGGCCCTCAATGAAATCGGCGGAAAGAACGGCATCGGCCTGCTCGACCTGGTTGAAAACAGGCTGGTCGGCATGAAGAGCAGGGGCCTGTATGAAACACCGGGCGGCACAATTCTCTATGAAGCCCACTCCTATCTCGAAAGCATTACCCTGGACAAAATGACTGCCCACAAGAAGGCGGAACTCGCCCTGACATTCGCTGACCTGGTATACAACGGCCAGTGGTTCACACCGCTGAGAGAAGCCCTCTCCGCATTTGTCGACAAGACGCAGGAAACAGTCACCGGCAAGGTGAAGCTGATCCTCTACAAGGGCAATGTCATCAAGGGCGGCGTCTGGAGTGAATACTCTCTCTACAACGAAGATCTCGCCTCCTTCGGCGAATCCGATTATGACCAGACCGATTCCGCCGGATTCATCAGACTTTATGGTCTGCCGAACCGGGTGCAGGCGCTGGTAAAGGCAAAGAAAAACAATCAGTAATCAATAAGAACAGGAAACGAGGTGTGCCATGGCAAAGATGTGGGCTGGAAGAACAGCAGGAAATACAGATCAGATCGCGGATGATTTCAATTCATCCATCCATTTTGATTCCCGGCTGTACCGCGAGGACATCACCGGGTCCATGGCACACGCCTCGATGCTGAAAAAGCAGAACATCATCCCGGCAGCGGCCGCTGACCATATCATCGCCGGTCTTTCTGAAATCCTGGCGGATCTGGAAAGCGGTGAGCTGGAAATCGATGAAACCTGTGAAGATATCCATATGTTTGTCGAGCAGGTCCTCACCGAAAGAATCGGCGAGGAAGGCAAGATGCTGCATACAGCCAGAAGCAGAAATGACCAGGTGGCCCTGGACATGCGGATGTACATGCGCAAAAAGGTGAATGAAATCATCACGCTTGTCAGAGGACTGACAGAAGTCCTGGCTGACTCGGCAGAAAAATACAAGGACGTCATCCTGCCGGGATACACCCATCTGCAGCGGGCCCAGCCGGTCTATTTCGGCCATCATCTGCTCGCTTACGCGATGATGCTCATCAGGGATACCTCAAGACTTCAGGACGCCCTGAAAAGAATGGACGAGTCACCGATCGGCGCCTGCGCGCTGGCCGGAACAACCTATGACACCGACCGTGTCTATGAAGCGGAACTGCTGGGATTCAGCGGTGTGTGCGCCAACAGTCTCGACGCCGTCAGCGACCGTGACTTCTGCCTGGAAACCCTGAGCGCGCTGTCCATCCTGATGATGCACTTATCCCGGTTCTCGGAAGAGATCATTCTCTGGAGCAGCTGGGAATTCCGTTTCGTCGAACTCTCGGACGCCTATACAACCGGCTCCTCCATCATGCCGCAGAAGAAAAACTCCGACATGGCGGAACTTGTCAGAGGAAAAACCGGCAGGGTCTACGGCGACCTGATGGGATTGCTGACAGTCATGAAGGGCATCCCGCTGGCCTACAACAAGGACATGCAGGAAGACAAGGAGCCCGTCTTCGACGCCATTGACACCGTCATCATGTGCCTGAAGGTCTTCACACCGATGATTGCCACCATGAACGTCCATCCTGAAAACATGATGAAGGCAGCCCAGGGCGGTTTCATCAACGCGACTGACCTGGCTGATTACATGGTGACAAAGGGACTTCCGTTCAGAAGCGCCTACAAGATTTCCGGACAGATTGTCGCTGAGTGCATTAAAACAGGGCAGGTTCTGGAAACACTGCCGCTGGAGACCTATAAAAAATACTGGGATCAGTTTGAGGAAGATCTGTATGAGGCAATCGACCTGAAGAACGCTGCCGACAGAAGAAATTCACTGGGCGGCACATCCCGTGAATCCATCGCAAAACAGATTGAGCTGATCAGAGAAAAGCTGAAATAACGGAGGGAAGAAATGACAAAAGTATTCATTGACGGCAGTTCCGGTACAACCGGACTGAGGATTGAGGAAAGACTCTCGGCCCGCAAAGACATTGAGCTTGTCAGAATTCCCTATGATCTGCGCCATGAGCCCCAGGTCAGGAAAGACGCAATCGCAGCAGCTGACATTGCCTTCCTGTGCCTGCCTGATGACGCCGCAAGAGAGTCCGCTGCCCTGGCCGAAGGTCTTGATACAGTGATCATCGACACCTCCACAGCTCACCGGACAGCGGAAGGCTGGACATACGGACTGCCCGAGCTGAAAGGGCAGAAAGAAATCATCGCCTCTTCAAAAAGGATTGCCAATCCGGGCTGCCATGCGACCGGATTCATCCTTCTGATTCAGCCGCTTGTCAAAGCGGGTATCGTCTCTGAAGACATCCTGCTGGGATGCACATCCCTGACCGGCTACTCCGGCGGCGGCAAGAAAATGATTGCCCAGTATGAAGATGAAAACCGGGATCCGCTTCTCGACGCGCCCCGCTTATACGGACTGACCCAGATGCACAAGCATCTTAAAGAGATGAAAATCATTTCCGGGCTTGAGTATGATCCTGCCTTCTGTCCCGTGGTCGCTGATTTCTACAGCGGCATGGAGACAATCATTCCTTTGTTCAAAAGCCAGATACGCGGCACTGTAAAGGACATTGAAAAGGTTTATCAGGATCTGTATCAGGGACCCGTCGTAAAATATGAATCATTCGCAAAGGACGGCATGATCAGTGCCGCCGCCATGAAATCAAGAGATGACCTGCTGATTCATGTGGAAGGCAATGAGGACAGAATCCTCCTGACCGCCGTCTTTGACAACCTGGGCAAAGGCGCTTCCGGCGCGGCCATCCAGAACATGAACATCGTCATGGGAATTGATGAAACAGCCGGACTGGTGACAGGAGAGACATTATGAAATTCATTGAAGGCGGAATCACCGCTGCCAGAGGCTTCAAAGCCGGCGGCGTCAATGCCGGCATCAAGGCAGGCAGGACAAAAAATGACCTGGCGCTGATTGCGAGTGACGTTCCATGCGCCGCGGCCGGTCTGTTCACCAGAAACAAAGTCAAGGCTGCTCCGGTGCAGCTTGACATTGAGACAGTCAGAAAGGGCAGCGCGAGAGCGATTATCGCCAATTCCGGCAATGCGAACGCCTGTGCCCCCAACGATATGGAAAATGCCCGGAAGATGCAGAAACTGGCTGCTGAGGCCCTCGGCATTTCAGCGGATGAAGTCCTGGTCGGCTCCACCGGTGTCATCGGCGTCGAGATCAACATCGCTGCTATTGAAAAAGGCCTGCCGGCACTGGCAGCTTCCCTGAGTGATGAAGCTGCCGGTTCCGATGAAGCGGCCAAAGCGATCATGACAACCGACACAAAGAAAAAAGAACAGGCGGCAGAGTTTGAAATCGGCGGCAGAACCGTAAAACTCGGCGGCATTTCAAAAGGCTCCGGCATGATCCATCCCAACATGGGAACGATGCTGTGCTATCTGACCACCGACTGTGCCATTGACTGTGTCACTTTGAAGAAGGTTCTGAAGGAAGTCTGCGATGTGACATTCAACCGGATTTCAGTGGATGGCGACACATCCACCAATGATTCCCTGATCATCCTGGCCAACGGCATGGCGGGAAATGAACCGGTCATTGAGAATACGGAAGGATATGCAGTCTTCAAAGAAGCACTTCTGGCAGTCTGCACAGACCTGGCAAGAAGAATGGCGGCTGACGGCGAAGGGGCGAAGCATCTGATCACCTGCACGGTGGCCGGCTGTGAATCGGAAGAGAAAGCTGAAATACTGTCCAAATCGGTGATCGGCTCATCCCTGACGAAAGCGGCTGTCTTCGGCTGTGACGCCAACTGGGGAAGAGTCCTGTGCGCGCTGGGCTATTCAGGCGCTGACTTTGATCCGCTGAAAGTGGATGTGGACTTTGTGTCTTCCGCCGGTCGGATCGGCGTCTGCAGACAGGGAAAAGGTCTTGTCTTTGATGAGGACAAAGCTCTGGAAATCCTGAAGCAGGATGAAGTGATCATCGACATCAATATGAATGAAGGTGAGGCGGCAGTAACCTGCTGGGGCTGCGACCTGACTTATGATTACGTGAAAATCAACGGAGATTACAGAACATGAAATACGATGAACTGACCAATCAGACCCGGGCCCATGTGCTGGTGCAGGCACTGCCCTATCTGCAGAAGTATTACGGCAAGACAATCGTTGTCAAATACGGCGGCAACGCCATGACCAGCGAAACACTCAAGGAGCAGGTCATGGAGGATATCGTTCTGCTTACCATGGTCGGCATCAGGGTTTTTCTGGTCCACGGCGGCGGTCCCGAACTCTCCGCCCTGATGCAGAGGCTCGGCAAGAAGCCTGAATTCATTGACGGCCTGCGGGTGACGGACAAGGAGACAATCGATATGGCCCAGATGGTTCTGGCCGGAAAGATCAACAAGTCGCTTGTGAACCTGCTGCAGATGAAGGGCGGTCAGGCGATCGGCCTTTCCGGCATGGACGGCAGACTGATCCAGGCGAAAATCCGTGATCCGCGGTACGGCTATGTCGGCGATATCACGAAGATCAATCCCGACGTTATCACAACTCTTCTGAACAGCGGTTATATCCCTGTTATTTCCACGCTCGGCTGCGACGCCGACGGAAATACCTACAACATCAACGGTGATACCGGCGCCGGCAAGATCGCTTCCGCCATCAATGCGGAAAGGCTGATCATGATGACTGATATTGAAGGAATCATGCGCGACCGTGACAATCCTGATTCCCTGATCTCAAACCTGACCGTAAAGCAGGCGGAAGAACTGATGGAAGAAAGAATTATTTCCGGCGGTATGATCCCCAAGGTCACCTGCTGCATCGACGCCCTGAACGAAGGAGTCAAGGCAGCTGTCATCATTGACGGCCGTGTCCCCCACGCCACATTAATGGAAATCCTGACCGATGAAGGCGCAGGCACTCTGATCACGAAGGAGTAGATTATGACGGATATCAAAAAACTGGATCAGGAATATGTCGCTTCCACCTATGCCCGCTTCCCGCTGGCAATCGTCAGCGGCAAAGGCTCCCTGGCATATGATGAAAACGGTGAAGAATACATCGACATGGGTTCCGGCATTGCCGTGAACCTCTTTGGCTATTGTGATGACGTCTGGAGTGAAGCTGTTTCAAAGCAGCTGACTGCTGTCCAGCATACGTCGAATCTTTATTACACCGGCCCCTGCGCAAAGCTGGCGGAACAGCTCTGCCTGAAAACCGGGATGAAGAAAGTGTTCTACTGCAATTCCGGCGCCGAGGCGAATGAGTGCGCGATCAAGGCGGCCAGGAAATACGCGGCTGAAACAAAAGGGCCTGAATACACAACGATCATCACCCTGAAAAACAGCTTCCACGGCCGTACCCTGACAACACTGGCGGCGACCGGACAGGATCATTTCCATGAGCTCTTCCAGCCGCTGACACCGGGCTTTGTCCATGCGGACGCGGATGACTGCGAAGGACTGGAACAGATGGTCAAAGAGAATAAAACAGCGGCCATCATGATCGAATGCGTTCAGGGCGAAGGCGGCGTCAGGGCTCTGTCACAGGAATTTGTCAGCTGTATTGCAAAGCTGCAGAAAGAATATGACCTGGTCATCATCGACGACGAAGTCCAGGCCGGTAACGGCAGAACAGGCAAGCTGTACGCTTATATGAACTATGACCTGGTGCCGGATGTCGTCACTACTGCCAAGGGACTCGGCGGCGGTCTGCCGATCGGTGTGACCATGCTTGGCGAAAAGGTGCAGAACATTTTCAAACCCGGCGACAACGGATCCACATTCGGCGGCAATCCGGCGGTATGCGCTGGTGCCTTAAGCAATATCGCCCGTCTGGACGACGCCCTGATGGCGGATGTCATGAAGAAGTCTGAATACCTTTTTGAAACATTTAAAAATTCGGAAAACGTAAAACAGGTCAGCGGCATGGGCCTGATGATCGGCATTGAACCTGTCAGGGGAAAAGCCGGCGATATCGTAAAACTCTGCCTGCAGAACCATGTCATGGCTCTGACAGCCGGCGGCAACAAGGTCCGTCTGCTGCCTGCCCTCAACATTCCGATGGAACTCGTTGAAAAGGCAGCGGCCGTTATTAAGGACGCCTTCGCAGAGATCGGAGAGAACGCATGATTGATCTGAAGGGAAGAGATTTTTTAAAGCTCCTGGATTTCAGCAGCGAGGAAATTCTGGGCCTGATTGATTTTGCGGCGGAGCTCAAAGAGAAAAAAAAGAAGGGCGAACCGCACCGGTTATGTGAAGGAAAGAATGTCGCCCTGATCTTTGAAAAGACATCGACAAGAACACGCTGCGCGTTTGAAGTGGCGGCCAGCGATCTCGGCATGGGCAGCACCTATCTCGGCCCGACCGGCTCCCAGATGGGCATCAAGGAAACCATCGCCGATACTGCCCGTGTGCTTTCCGGCATGTATGAAGGCATCGAATACAGAGGCTTCGGCCAGACAATCGTGGAAGAACTGGCAAAGTATTCAGACGTGCCGGTATGGAACGGCCTGACCGATGAATTCCATCCGACCCAGATTCTCGCGGATATGTTGACGATCCGTGAGCATTTCGGGAAACTGAAGGGAATCCATATGGTCTATATGGGCGACGCCCGTTTCAACATGGGCAGATCGCTCATGGTGGGATCGGCGAAACTCGGCCTGCATTTTACCGCCTGCGCTCCGGAAGGATATTTCCCGGATGAGGATCTTGTAAAAGAGTGTCAGGCAATCGCGGAAGAGACCGGTGCTGTCATTGATTTCTCCAGCGATCCACTTAACGCGGTCAAAGGCGCTGACGTCATCTATACGGATATCTGGGTATCCATGGGCGAGCCGAAGGAAGTCTGGGATGAAAGAATCGCGCTCATGAAGCCTTTCCAGGTCAATAAGCAGCTGATGGAAGCGGCCGGCAGCCGGTGCATCTTCATGCACTGCCTTCCTTCCTACCACAATCTGGGCACACAGATCGGCAAAGAAGTCGGTGAGCGCTACGGCATGGACGCCCTGGAAGTCACGGACGAAGTCTTTGAATCTGAGCAGTCTCTGGTATTTACTGAAGCTGAAAACCGCATGCATACCATCAAGGCTGTCATGGCGGCAACATTATGAAAAACCGGAAGAAAGCATATCTTGTCCTGGCTGACGGAACTGTTTTTGAAGGAAAGAGGTTCGGCTCGGAAGCGGATTCGATCGGGGAGCTTGTTTTCACGACCGGCATGACCGGCTATATCGAAACCCTGACCGATCCCAGCTACGGCGGCCAGATTGTCATGCAGACATTCCCGCTGATCGGCAATTACGGAATCATTCCGGAAGATTTTGAAGGCGCCAGCGCCCTAAGGGGCTACGCTGTCAGGGAATACTGCGCGACACCGTCCAATTTCAGGTGTGAAAAGACACTGGATGAGTACCTGAAGGAAAACAATATTCCCGGTATCAGCGGAATCGACACCAGGGAGATCACCAGGAAGATCAGGGAGTACGGTGTGATCAACGCTGGCATCTTTGCCGAAGTTCCGGATGATCTTTCAGAGATTCAGAACTACACTGTCAGCCATGACATTCTTTCAGAGGTCAGCTGCGGCGCTTCTTCTGAGAAAAAGCCGGAAGAAGAAAAATACCATGTTGTGCTGATGGACTTCGGCGCGAAAAACAATATATCGGAAGAACTGAAAAAAAGAGGCTGCCGGGTGACGACAGTTCCTTTTGACACTTCCGCAAAAGAAATCCTGGCCATGAATCCGGACGGAATCATGCTGTCCAACGGGCCGGGCGATCCGGCTGACAACACCGGCGTCATCGCTGAAATCGCGAAGCTGCTTGGCAGAAAACCGATGTTCGGCATCTGCCTGGGCCATCAGATGGCTGCCCTGGCGGCCGGCGCGAAGACCTACAAGCTCAAATACGGCCACCGCGGCGCCAACCAGCCGGTGACTGATACCGTTACGGGAAAAACCTATATCACCACCCAGAACCATGGCTATGCCGTGGATTCAAAGACACTGCCTCCTTTTGCGAAGGAGCGTTTTCTCAATACCAATGACGGCACATGCGAAGGTGTGGACTATCCGGAACACAATTGTTTCACAGTCCAGTTTCATCCCGAAGCCTGTGCCGGCCCCAAAGACACCGGATTCCTTTTCGACCGTTTTATTTCCATGATGAAGGAGGACTGACATGCCAAGAGACAATTCCATAAAAAAGGTTCTTGTCATCGGCTCCGGTCCGATCATCATCGGTCAGGCGGCCGAGTTTGACTATGCCGGCGCCCAGGCCTGCCGGGTACTGAAGGCGGAAGGCGTCAATGTGGTGCTGGCCAATTCCAATCCGGCCACAATCATGACAGACAAGCATCTGGCGGATGAAATCTATCTCGAGCCGATGAATACGCCGACCCTGAAAAGGATCATTGAAAAAGAAAAGCCGGACAGCCTGCTGGCTTCGCTCGGCGGCCAGACCGGACTGACCCTGGCCATGGAACTGTGCCGGGACAGCTGGCTGGAAGACCACGGGGTCAGGCTGCTCGGCTCTGATATTAACGCCATTGACCGGGCGGAAGACCGTGAACTTTTCCGCGAGGCAATGAAAAAGATCGGCCAGCCGGTTGTGGCTTCTGAAATTGCGACAACGGAAGAGGAAGCTCTTTCAGCCGCGCACAATATCGGCTATCCGTGCATCGTCAGGCCGGCCTTTACCCTCGGCGGCAGCGGCGGCGGAATTGTCAATAATGACGAAGAGATGCGCACCGTCGCCCATACCGGACTTGAATTGTCCCCGATCACCCAGGTGCTGATTGAAAAATCCATTGCCGGCTGGAAGGAAATCGAGTTTGAAACTATGCGTGACGCCATCGGCAATGTCATCGCTGTGTGTTCGATGGAAAATGTCGATCCGGTCGGAATCCATACCGGCGACTCCATCGTCACGGCGCCATGCCTGACCTTGGCTGACAGGGAATACCAGATGCTGAGAAAAGCGTCGCTGGATATCATCACGGAACTTGGGATTGTCGGCGGCTGCAACGTCCAGATCGCCCTGAATCCCGAGAGTTTTGAGTATGCCATCATCGAGGTCAATCCCCGTGTTTCCAGATCCTCCGCCCTGGCTTCCAAGGCGGCCGGCTATCCGATTGCCAAAGTCACGGCAAAGATCGCCCTCGGCTATACGCTGGATGAAATCACCAATGAAATCACCGGAAAGACCTGTTCCTGTTTTGAGCCAGCTCTTGACTATGTCGTCGTCAAATTCCCCAAGTGGCCGTTTGACAAATTCGCGGGATCCTCAAGGCAGCTGGGAACACAGATGAAGGCAACCGGCGAAGTCATGGCGATTGCCAATAACTTTGAGGCGGCGCTGATGAAAGCTGTCAGAGGCGCTGAAATCGGCCAGGACACGCTCAACGCGAAAACAGATGACAGCAGGGACATTCTGGAACGGCTCCATGACCAGAATGACAGAAGGCTGTTCACTGTTTTTGAAGCGCTCAAAAAGGGCGTCAGCGTGGACACCATCCATGAAATCACCATGATTGACGAATGGTTCCTGTACAAACTGAAAGGCCTGGCGGAATTTGAGGAAGAAATCAGCCATGGGCTGAGTGAAGAGACTTACTTTGAAGGCAAACGGCTGGGATATACGGACCAGGCGCTGAAGCGGATCAGCAGGTCCGCAATTCAGTGGTCTTTCGACGCGTCCTACAAGATGGTTGACACCTGCGCTGCCGAGTTCGCGGCGGAAACACCGTATTTCTACTCCAGCGCTGACAGATACTGCGAATCACGGGCATTTGAAAGAAGCGGGAAGAAAGTCATCATGGTTCTCGGATCCGGCCCGATCCGGATCGGCCAGGGAATCGAGTTCGATTATTCTTCCGTACACTGTGTATGGCAGCTGAAAGAACTCGGCTATGAAACCGTAATTGTCAACAACAATCCGGAGACTGTCTCGACCGATTATGACACCGCCGACAGGCTTTACTTTGAGCCGCTCTGCGAAGAAGATGTCATGAACATCATCAAGGTGGAAAAACCGGTGGGCGTCGTTGTCGCCTTCGGCGGCCAGACAGCGATCCGGCTGACAGAATTCCTTGACCGCCAGGGGATTCAGATTCTCGGCACAACCGCCGACAGCATTGACCTGGCGGAGGACCGTGAACGTTTCGACGCGCTGCTGGAACAGCTGCATGTTCTGCGGCCGCGGGGAGCGGCAGTCCACACAATGGAACAGGCTCTCAAAACCGCGGAAGAAATCGGCTATCCGGTTCTGCTGAGGCCGTCCTATGTCATCGGCGGCCAGAATATGACCATCGCCCATGAAAAAGCGGATACCGTTGAATACATGGGCAGAATCCTTGAACAGAAAAATGACAACTCCGTGCTGATCGACCAATACCTCCCTGGGGTGGAACTTGAGGTTGATGTGATTTCCGACGGCACAGATGTCCTGATTCCGGGAATTATGGAACATATTGAAAGGGCAGGCGTGCATTCCGGCGACTCCATCGCCGTCTATCCTGCCTGGAACCTCAATGACCGGGATCTTAAAAGAATTGTGGATGTCTCCACCCAGCTGACCCTGGCGATGAAGACAAGGGGACTGGTCAATATCCAGTACCTCATGTTCGGCGGCCAGCTCTATGTGATTGAAGTCAATCCGAGAGCGAGCCGTACGGTCCCGTACATTTCCAAGGTTACCGGCGTGCCGATGGCAGACCTGGCGACCCGGATCATGACCGGAGAAAGCCTGGCGGACCAGGGATACGGAACCGGGCTGTACAGAATCCCGCCGTATACATGTGTCAAGGTCCCTGTCTTCTCCTTCGAGAAGCTGGCGGACGCCAACTCGATTCTCGGACCGGAAATGAAGTCCACCGGCGAAGCGCTCGGCATCGGCAGAACACTGCCGGAAGCACTTTTCAAGGGACTGACAGCGGCCGGCTTCAAAGTGCCCGACATGCGCCGGAAAGAAGAAAACGGCGTCCTGATTTCCGTTGACAGCTATGACTATCAGGAAATCCTCGACGTCGCCAAGAAACTCAGCGATCTCAACATGAAGCTGTATGCCACCCATGGCACCGCCGAGACAATCCGGACCATGGGCATCCAGGTCACCAGCGTCGCCAACGCGACGGACAGCGATGAGATCGTCAGCCTCATGGAGGCGGGCAAACTCAGCTATATCATTTACACCGGCGCTGTCAAGGACGCCACCATGGGCGACTATACAGCCCTGCACAGAAAAGCGATGCAGCTGTCAATCCCGTGCCTGACAAGTGTCGACACCGCTAACGCCCTGGCGGACATGATCGCCGGCAGGTATACGGAATACAATACCGAGCTGGTTGATATCAACCACATGCGCGATCATCACGAGCAGATTCATTTCACCAAGATGCATGACTGCGGCAATGACTACATCTTCATCGACAACACGGATGACAGCATTACCGCGCCGGAATCTCTGTGTGTCTCTCTGTGCCGGCACCATTATTCCATCGGCGCCGACGGCATTGTCCTGGTTGAAAAATCAGAAATTGCCGACGCGAAGATGAGAAGCTTCAACAGGGACGGCTCCGAGGGCCGCATGGCCGGCAACAACCTCCGCTGCATCGGCAAGTATCTTTATGACAAGGGAATTGCCGTAAAGGACACAATGCGGATTGAGACAGCCGAAGGCATCAGAACCATCCATATCTATACAAGAAACCAGAAGGCAGGCACCATCTCCGTTGACATGGGAAAGATCGGGTGGGATACAGATCTGATCCCGGTGAAGAGTGAGAAAAAGGAAATGGTGAACGAGCCTGTCACAATCGGCGGGCAGGAATACCGGATCACCGCTCTCTCCGTGGGCAATCCCCACTGCGTGGTCTTCGCGGACGCGATTGATACGATTGACCTGAAATCCGTCGGTCCGCAGTTTGAATACGCGGATATCTTCCCGGACAGAATCAACACGGAATTTGTCAGGGTTGTTGATCCGTATACACTCAGGGTCCGTGTCTTTGAAAGAGGCAGCGGCATCACCCTTGCCTGCGGCACCGGCGCCTGCGCGGCAGCGGCGGCAGCGGTCAGGCTCGGATACTGCCGGGAAAACACGGATATCACAGTCAAGCTCCCCGGCGGCGACATGTCAGTCAGAATCGAAAATGACAATGTCACCCTGACCGGTTCGGCTTCCATCGCCTTTGAAGGCAGTTTCGAGTACTGAATATGAATGAACAGCGCAGACTTGATTCTAATCAGCCGGGACAGATTTCAAATCTGTAAAAAAACAGTTTCCACATGCATAAAGTGCGGTTGACGGATCTGTTTCACCTCCCCATAATTCTTTTCGGTTTTCAAGGAGGATTTAAACTACGAGTCTTTCGGGAATTGCGCTGCTGTCAATGACATTGCTGTTTCCGTATGCCTCTTCTTATAAAACAGCAGAGGCTGCGCCGGTATATGAGATCAGGGAAAGCATGTCTGAAGATGCGGCGGAAACGGCATTTGCGGCGGATGATCACTGGGAAATGACAGTATCCGCCGAGACTGCAGCAGCAGATACAGTGACGGAGGAAGGGGATGAAACAGGCCTGGATATCCGGTATCTTCTCTTTC
>JAUNJW010000094.1 GCA_030533035.1 Erysipelotrichaceae bacterium | reverse complement strand
ATCGGCATGAGCGATGAGGGGCTGATGGACGCCACAGTCACGCTGCTTGATTACCTCGAGGACAGGCGCGATGACATCGTAGTCGTCACTGACGTCATGGGCACTGAGAGGGAAGTGTTCGATACCCGTGAAACACTCCACATGGTTGACGTAAAGAATCTGTTCCAGAATGCGAAAACCGCAAGAAATCTCATGGCATGTGTTTCCCTGGCAATTCTGATACTCCTGTTCTTCATAAACAGGGAACGGTATTTCACCTGCCTGCATGACGGGTGGAACAGCGCATCTCTGCTGATGGCACTGTTCGTGGCATTTGTCGTGATCTGGTGCATCGCTGATTTCAACGGCTTCTGGATGCAGTTCCATTACATCTTCTTCGATAATGATCTGTTCCTGCTGGATCCCAATGTTTCGATCATGATCAACATGTTCCCGGAATCCTTCTTCTTTGACATTGTGATTCTGATTATCATGCTGTTTGCCGCGATCTTCGCTGCCGTCAGCGGATTCCTGGCATTCATGAAAAAGAAAGAATCAGCTGTATGATCCATATCGTCCTCTTTGAACCGGAGATTCCCCAGAATACCGGCAATATCATCCGCACCTGCATGGCCTTTGACATGAAGCTCCATCTGATTGAGCCGCTTGGCTTCTATATGGATGAAAAACATCTGCGCCGGGCCGGGATGGACTATATCCGGGATACTGATTTCACCCTGTGGCCGGACTGGAAAACATTCACCGAAAACAATCAGGGAGTATATTTCTACTCGACCAGATACGGTCACAAAGCGCCGTCAGACTTTGATTTCCAGAAGATCACTGAGGACATCTATCTGATCTTCGGCAAGGAAAGCACCGGCATCCCGAAAGAGATTCTTCGCAATGACCTGCCTCACTGCATGCGGATCCCGATGGTTCCGTCTGCCCGCAGCCTGAATCTGTCCAACTGTGTGGCAATCGTCGCCTATGAGGTTCTGAGCCAGAGAAACTATGAAAATCTCAGCGGCGAGGAAGTGATCAAGGGCAGCGACTGGCTGGAGCGCTGAAATGGACACCTGTGCTGATCCGTGCTAAATTGAACTGGAAAGGAGGCTTTATGCTTGAAAATATCAATGATTATCTTTCTTTTGCGGCTGCCTTCATGATGGCTGCCATGGCATTCTGGCTTCTTTTCATCATTACCGATTCCCATCACGATCAGATTATGAAGGACAGACAGGAAAGGTATTATTCTTTCTATGAAACTGCCAATGATGATTTTGATGATGAAAACAGGAATGATCCTTATTATGAATGAGGTGTGAAATGGCACTGCAGGAAGAAATCAAATCAGGCCGGTGCGCTGCTGCCAGAGGCCCGGTTTCACTCGGGATCAAGGCAGGCGATTTTATCTATCTGTCGTCACAGCTTCCCTTTGATCCGAAAACAAAGAAGATCATCGACGGGGATTTCAGGGCCCAGGCGGAACGCTGTTTAAAGAATATGGAGATCCTTCTCCACGAACTCGGGCTAAGTTCCGATTATGTACTTAAGACAACAGTCTGTCTGACCGATATGGACAACTATGATGTCCTCAACGAAGTATACGCAAAGCATTTTCATAAGCCATATCCGGCCAGAACGGTGATGGGAGTCACGGCGCTTCCTTTCCATGCCCAGCTATCCATCGACGCCTATGCCGTGGATACAAGGGCGCTGGAAGTCATCATCGCTTCCGAGGAATCCGTTTTATGCGATGAGGAGGGCTGCTGCAGCTTTGACGAAAACAAATGACATCCTTCTGATCCGTCCGGACGGCAGCGGTTATGAAATGCTGTATCCAGACGGATCTGTACAGAAAACAAAAGAAAAGCCGCTGGCGTTCCTGGACAGAAGATGTCTTCTGCTGGGCTCCTCAGCAAACGGCCGGATGGAATCCTTCCGGTCAGTCCTGGGTGTGAAGCAGAAAGCGGCGGTCCTTGTCAGTGAACTGAAAGGGGAGATCTGGTTTCCCACACTGTCGATGAAAGCGCCGGAATGTGTCTGGCTGAACTACCGGGAAATCCTTTCCGTCAGCTCATCCGGCAGGAATACTTCCCTTGTCCGCTTCTTCAGCGGTATGACAGCTGAAATCAATGTTGATATCAGGACGATAAGGCTGCAGATGAAGCGCTGCCGCGCGTATCTGGAAAAAATCTCTGAAAACCAGAAGAACGTATGACACCCAGGTGTCATTTTTTATATGAAAAAAGCCGCCCGCTTGCGCAGGCAGCTGAATGACTATTTCGTCAGGATTTCCATGCCGATGGCTTTCTGGACCTTTGCCAGTTTCTCATCAGCGATTTCGTTGGCTCTCTCTGCGCCCTGGCCAAGAGCCCGGTCAATGGCACCGCTGGTGAGCACTTCATTGTATTTTGTCTGGATTTCCTCCAGCTTGGCGCAGACGGCGTCAGCGACTGCACGCTTGAATTCGCCATAGCCCTTGCCGGCAAACTCGGCTTCAATCTCAGCCATCGGCCTTTCATTGGAAAGGGAGGAGAGAATCTGCATCAGATTGGAGATGCCGGGCTGGTTTTCGGGATCGAAATGGACATTGGCATAATTGTCAGTCACGGCGGACATGATCTTCTTCCTTGCGGATTTCAGGCTGTCGAGCAGATAGATGCAGCCTTTGTTTGTCTCATCGGATTTGGACATCTTCTTTGAAGGATCCGAGAGGGACATGATTCTGGCGCCGACCTTGGCAACCAGGGGTTCGGGAACCTTGAACAGTTCACCATATCGGTTGTTCATGCGGATGGCCAGGTCACGGGTCAGCTCGACATGCTGCTTCTGGTCTTCGCCGACAGGTACATAGTCGGGATCGTAGAGCAGGATATCGGCAGCCATCAGTGACGGATAGGTATAAAGGCCGCCGGAAAGATTCTTTTCGCCATGGGCCATTTTGTCCTTGAACTGGGTCATGCGGTTCAGTTCACCCATATATGTGTGGCAGCACATGATGTAGCCGAGCTGGGCATGCGCCCTGACGTCGGTCTGCAGGAAAATATTCGCTTTGTCCGGATCGAGGCCGCAGGCCAGATACAGGGCGACACAGTCGCGCAGGTTCTGCTGGAGTTCCTTCGGATCCTGGGGAACTGTAATGCAGTGCAGATTGGCGATAAAGGCAAACATTTCATATTCATCCTGGTATTCGACAAAATGCCTGAGGGCGCCGATGTAATTTCCAAGATGAAGCTGACCGGTCGGCTTGATGCCTGATAACATTCTTTTCATAACTTATTCATTCTCCCGTAAAAATAAAAACGTCTCCTGTCTTGAAGGGACGCATGAGTACTTTTATGCGCGGTGCCACCCGACTTATCCACTGAACAGTGAATCACTCTTGAGGGGATAACGGCCCCGCCGTATCTTGCGATAACGCTCCCAGGCTCCAATCGCCCATCACGGTACTGACAGCTTTCATCAGCCGCTGTCTTTCTGTGGAGTTGACCGTCATAAGCTGCGCACCTGTTCACAGCAATCCAATTATAATCATCAATCAAATTCTTTTCAACTTGCCTTTATCGATTTGGTAATCATGCTATAATATCGTACGGAGTAATTATGATTGTTGTTTATACATCTCCGGGATGCGCCAGCTGCCGCAAAGTCAAACAGTGGCTCCGTGACCGCGATCTCCCGTTTATTGAAAAAAACATATTCAAGACGCTTCTCAATGACCAGGAAATCAAGCATCTTCTGATGCGGTCTGAGAACGGAAGCGATGATATCATTTCAAAGCGCTCCAAGATTATTCAGGAGAACAGGATTGATATCGACGCAATGACAACGGATCAGCTGATTTCGTTCATCAAGCGCAATCCCAGTGTTCTCAAGCGCCCGATCATCGTGTCTGAGCGCGGTTTCCAGGTCGGCTATGATGAGGAGGAAATCGGTATTTTCGTACCGGCTGAACTCAGAAGAATTGCCGAAAACACCTGTACCAGGGAATGTCCGAGCTACAAGACATGTGAAAAGGTCAGGGAAAACGAGGTCTGTGCATAAAAGAAAAGAGGTCGCAATGACTTCTTTTTGTATAAGGTAACTGTCTATGAAAAAAGTACTTGTAGGATTATCCGGCGGGGTCGACAGCGCAGTCGCCGCCTGGCTTCTCAAAGAGCAGGGATATGATGTCACCTGCGCTTTCATGCGCAACTGGGATTCCATGGCCAATGAAGATTTCGCCGGCAATCCCACCCTCAATGATGACGTATGCCCGCAGGAAGCGGATTATCATGACGCCCAGGCTGTGGCGGAAAAACTCGGCCTTGAGCTGCTGCGGATCGATTTTGTCAAAGAATACTGGGATGACGTTTTCAAAACCTTCCTGGCTGCCTACCGGGTCGGGGAAACACCGAATCCGGATATTCTCTGCAACAAATACATCAAGTTCAATACCTTCATGTCCTTTGCCAGATCCCGCGGTTTTGAAACCGTCGCGACCGGCCATTATGCCAGAACCGGAACCGAAAACGGGGTGCCGGTGCTGATGAAGGCGGATGACCGCAATAAGGACCAGTCCTATTTCCTGGCGGAAATTGACAGGAATGTTCTCAAGGATGTGATTTTCCCGCTCGGGTCCATTGCCAAGCCGGAAGTCAGACGGATCGCTGAACAGCTGGATCTTTCCGTCGCGAAGAAGAAGGATTCCACCGGCATCTGCTTTATCGGCGAAAGACAGTTCCGCCAGTTCTTAAGCAACTACCTGCCGATGAAGCCAGGGAAGATCATCAACATCGCTGACCACAGGACTGTCGGCACCCACAAGGGCGTCATGTATTACACCATCGGCCAGCGCAAGGGTCTTGACATCGGCGGTATCGGCCCGTTCTATGTCTGCGGCAAGGATGTGGAGAAAAATGAGCTCTATGTCACGGATGAGGCGCACCAGGACTGGCTGTATTCTGATTCCTGCATTGTCGAGGCATACAACACCATGGCAGAAAGAGCACTTCCGCTTGCATGCGCGGCCAAGTTCCGCTACCGCCAGCCGGATCAGCCGGTCACCATTTATCCGCTGGATGATAACCGGATCGAAGTCAGATTCAAAGAACCTGTCAGATCTGTTACACCGGGGCAGGAAGCGGTCATCTATGACGGCGATATCCTGATCGGCGGCGGCCGGATTGCGGGCGTCTATAAAAACGGCAGCGACCTGATGGAAGCGGTCAGGGCTGAAGGATATTCAGAATGACAGAGAGAAACCGGACAATTGTGTTGTTTGTCTGGTTCGTGCTCTATCGTCTGCTCTGCGGATATCTGCTGTTTCCGCTGGCTGAGCAGAAGCTTTCTGCGCAGGCATTCCATGCTCTGCGGCTGTGTACGCTGCTTGTGCTGCTATGTCTGGCCGCGGCAGTCTCAATGAAATACCTTTTCGGCCAGTACAGAACGGGAAGGGGAATGAACCTGCGGTTTATTCTGACTGCTCTGTGCGGCCTCGTGATTGTTCAGTTATGCACATCGGCGCTGATGAAAGCAGCCGGTTCAGAAGCATTTGCGGAGCAATCTTCTGTTTCTCAGTATTTAAGGGAGAATCCCTTCGGAGCTGTTCTGAGCGGTATCCTTATTATGCCGCTGTTTGAGGAACTGGTATTCCGGGTATCACTCTATGAGCTGATCCGGGACAAGGCAGGCATAAAAGCAGCTGCAGTTTCGGCAAATTTCATCTTCGGGCTGAGTCATGTGTCCGCATCTCTCTTTGCGGGAAACGGGTTTTCAGGCGGATTATGCATGATGTATTTCCTGTGCGGATTGATCCTGCAGATGCTGTATCTGAAAACGGATTATTTCTCGGCTGTACTCACCCACAGCCTGTTCAATTTGATTTCAATGATCGTGTGAAATGATGGATGAAGAAAATCTGATTACATTAAGCGGCAGATTTACATATATTCTCTTCCGTTCCGAAGAGACTTTTTATACTGTCGGCAAGTTCCGCATCCAGGATGAAAGAGAACGCCAGATTACAGTTACCGGCACCATGAGTGAGGTGAGAACGGATATTCTGTATACACTGACGGGACGCTATACCGAACATCCCAGATACGGCATGCAGTTTGTCATTGATACTTATGAGATCCCGCTGCCTTCGGAACGGGAGGGCATGATCCGCTATCTTTCCGGCATTCAGTTTGCCGGCATCGGCAAAAAGACAGCGGAAAAAATTGTCGACGCCCTCGGCGACGACTGTCTCAACCTGCTGCGCCAGGACAGCAGCGCTGTTCTGCAGGTTCCCGGCATCACCGCGAAGCAGGCGGAAGCGATCAAAGAAGGGATGAAGAAGGAAGACAACGGCATGGAGGAACTTGTCCGTTTTCTCAATATCCACGGCATCGGTATCCGCAATCTGATCCGGCTGAACAAGGCCTATGGCAAACAGGCGCTTGAAAAGATCCAGGAGAATCCTTACCGGGTTGTCGAGGAGGTGGACGGATTCGGTTTTGCGACAGCAGACAAGATCGGCATGAATCTCGGTATCCAGCCGGATGATGAAAGACGTCTTTACGCACTGCTGGTATCCAGTGTTATGGAACTGTGCATGCAGAAAGGCAACAGCTTTGTCCGCTATGAATCCCTGGCAGAATTCTTTGCCAGAAAAGCGCGGGGACTTGAATATGATTTCGACGACCTGCTGGCCCAGGCCAGAATAAACGGCTCGCTTGTGATTGAGGACAACCGGATCTATCCCGATACCCAGCATGAATCCGAGCGCGGGATTGCACGGTTCCTTGCCGGCTTCCCGTACAGGGAAAGCGAACCATGTGAAAAGGATCTGCTGGATGAATATCTTGATCATCTTGAAGATGACCTGCAGATTGAATATGACGCGATCCAGCGTGAGGCCATCAACATGATGTTTGACAATCCGGTGATGATCATGACCGGCGGGCCGGGAACCGGCAAGACAACGGTTGTAAGGGCGATGGTATCGCTTTATGCGAAGATGTATCCCTCCGCCGTGATCATGTGCGCGGCCCCGACCGGAAGGGCGGCCAAGCGCCTTTCCGAACTGACCGGCAGCGATGCCGCCACCATCCATTCAATCCTCAAGTGGGATCTTGAAACCAATACCTTCGGCCGCGATGAGGAAGAACCGCTCAACGCTGACCTGCTGATCATCGACGAGTTCTCCATGGTCGACGGATGGCTGTTTTACAACCTGCTGAAGGCCTGCGCCAATGTCAGAAGGATCTGCATTATCGGCGATGAGAACCAGCTTCCTTCCGTCGGCCCGGGCTGTGTGCTGCGCGATATGATCGCCTCAGAGTGTTTCCCGATTGTCCGCCTGGAACATATTTACCGCCAGGAGGAAGGCAGCGGCGTCATCGCCCTGGCCCATGACATCAACCACGGCACCCTGCAGGAGGAATATACGGATGTGGGATTCTATGAATGCCGGCGAGAAGCGATCCGGCCGACAGTTCTTTCAATTGTCGAGGACGCGCTGAACAAAGGATATTCCATTGATGATATCCAGGTGCTTTCACCGATGTACCAGGGAGCGGCCGGAATCGATGTGCTCAACAACGCCCTTCAGGAATGCTTCAATCCGCGCGACGACGTGAAGAAGGAAGTACGGATCGGCTATATGACCCTGCGGGAAGGGGACAAGATCCTGCAGCTGAAAAACCAGCCGGACGATGATGTGTATAACGGCGACATCGGCACGCTTGCCGAGATCATCGACGCCA
>JAUNJW010000093.1 GCA_030533035.1 Erysipelotrichaceae bacterium | reverse complement strand
ACCGGTTCCAAACCGCCATCGTAATGTCTGCGTCTCATTCCGATTGACACCGGCAGGACCAAAGCATAATCGTCCATTCAATGAAAAATAACAGTACAATAAATACAGAAACTGCATAATTGCAGAAGAGGTAGTTAAATGAAAATCAGTCTGATCGAACCGCTGAATGTCAAAGCGGAAGTCCTTGAAAAACTCTCAGCGCCGCTGAAAGAAAAAGGCCATACATTTATTTCGTATGACACATTGTGGAAGGATACGGAAGAACTCAAAGACCGGGTCCGGGACAGTGAGATTGTCATGCTCGCAAATCATCCTTTCCCGGCCGAGGCAGTCGAAGCTGCTGCGGATCTTAAGATGCTCGATGTGGCCTTTACCGGCATTGACCATATCGCCGCCGATGCCTGCCGTGACAGGGACATCACAATATGCAACGCCGCCGGCTATTCCACAGAAACAGTCGCCGAACTGATCCTCGGCATGGCAGTGGCGGGCCTGAGAAACATGGTCAAAGCTGATGAAAGAACAAGAACAGGCGGTACCGCCGCCGGTCTTGGGGGCCGCGAAATCCATGGCCGCACCGTCGGGATCATCGGCCTTGGCGCGATCGGCCTGCAGGCCGCAAAGCTCTTCCTTGCCTTCGGCGCGAAGGTGATTGCGTACAACCGTTCTGAAAAGGAAGAAGCCAGGGCACTGGGAATCGAGTACAGAACACTGGATGAAGTGCTTGCCGAAAGCGACATCATCTCTCTGAATCTTCCCAACAATAAACTTACAAAGGGAATGATCTCAAAAGAAAAAATAGCCTTAATGAAAAATGACGCTGTCTTCATCAACTGCGCCCGCGGCCCGATCGTGGACAACAAGGCGCTGGCAGACGCCCTGAACAATGATGAGCTCGGCTTTGCCTGCATCGACGTCTATGACATGGAACCGCCGATCCCGGAGGATTATCCCCTGCTCAGTGCGAAGAACACCATCCTGACGCCGCACCAGGCATTCATTTCCGAGGAGGCAATGGAAAGAAGAGCGAAGATTGTTTTTGACAATATCACCGCCTGGCTGGACGGCAGTCCTGTCAATGTATGCCGCTGAATCATTCTGAAACTGAATAGCTGAATATGTCCGCAAGGTATCATTCCTGCGGACTTTTCTTGTTAAAATATAAGTAACAGAAAAGAAGGAGACGTTTATGGACAAGAATGAACTGAAGAAAGTATCTCCGTTTGAACTCGGCGATATCAATCCTGTCGCCCAGTATTTTACAGGCACAACATACCTGTCAAGACTGACTTCACCGGAAGCGCAGACTGATATTTCCAACGTCACATTTGCGCCCGGCTGCATCAACAACTGGCATGTTCACCACGGCTGCCAGCAGATCATTGTCTGCGTCGGCGGTGAAGGCTGGTATCAGGAATGGGGTAAGGAAGCTGTCAAAATGGTGCCCGGCACAGTCATTGAAATCCCGCTTGATGTCAAGCACTGGCATGGCGCCGCCAAAGATTCCGCCTTTGCCCATCTTTCCGTCATGTCCAGAATTGCAGAGGGTTCCCATGAATGGCTGGAACCGGTCGACCAGGAAGAATATCTGAAACTGAAATAGGAGAGAATATGTACAGCGAAAACGCGAAAAAGCACCATGCCCGTGTATTCCCGGGCTATCCGGTCAGTGAAAACGATCCGGACTATGATTACACAGTGAGGTACGAGAACTGGGCTTATGACGCTGTTCTCAATGCCAATGACCTTGACGAAAGACACAGAACCCTGGCTACGCTTGCCACATGCATGGGCGCCCTGGCTGTTGATGAGTTCGGATTCCTGATCCCTTCCGCCATAAAGGAATTCGGCGTCACTCCTGAAGAGATCAAGGAACTGGTATATCAGGGAACCGCGTATCTGGGCATTGCCAGAGTCTTCCCGTTCTTACAGAGGACAAATGAAGTCTTCAAAGCCAATGGCATTGAAGAATCAAAAGAAAGCAGACTGACCAACACGGAAGAAACCAGACAGGAAACCGGTACAGCGGCCCAGGTTGAAATCTTCGGCGACCGGATGAAGGAATTCTGGAAAGGCGGCAATGTCAATTACTGGCTCGCCTCCAACTGCTTCGGCGATTATTACACAAGAAAAGGACTGAACCTGGCTGACCGCGAAATGATCACATTCTGTTTCCTGCTCGCCCAGGGCGGCTGTGAATCCCAGCTGAAGAGCCATATCCAGGGCAATATCAATGTCGGCAATGACGCCGCGTTCCTGATGAAGGTCATCGAACAGATGATTCCCTATATCGGCTATCCGAGAAGCCTGAACGCGATTGCCTGCCTGAAGGAAGTCGCACAGTAAAACACAATCATATACAGGCATGTTTACATGCGGCCGTACGTTCACTATAATAAATGCGAACGATCGGTCGCTTTTTTATTGGAGAGAAACCATGGCAAAAGACACAAAAGAAAGAATTCTGATGGCAGCGCTGGAAATGTTTTCCCAAAGGGGCTACGAGGGCACCAATATCCGTGAACTGACAGCTTCCCTGGGCCTGGGCAAGTCTTCCATGTACAGGCATTTCACATCCAAGGAAGAGATATGGAATTCTCTTCTGGATGAAATGATTGCTTATTATGGCGAACGTTTCGGGTCCGCTGACAACCTGCCTCCTGTGCCTGACTCACTGGAGGAACTGACACAGATGACCATGAGAATGGCTGCCTTCACAATTCATGATGAAAAGATCATCATGACCCGCAAACTGCTTTCCATTGAACAGTTCCGCGATGACCGTGCCAGGGATCTTGCGACAAAGCATTTCCTGACCGGGCTGGAGCAGATGTTTACTGCTGTCTTTGCCGGCATGATGGAAAAGGGACTGATCCGGCAGGATGATCCGGGAATGCTGGCCTTTGCCTACACCACGCCGATCTCCGCGCTGATCCATCTGTGCGACCGCCAGCCTGAGAAAACGGAAGAAGCCATTGCCCGGATCGAAGCCTTCAGCAGGCATTTCACAAAGACATACGGAACAGAAGGGGAGTGATCGAAATGGAAACAGAAAGACTGATCATTGACCGGATCCGTAAAACCGACAGGGACGATTACTTTCACTGCATTTCCCATGACAGGAAGGTTCTTGAAACATTTATATGCCGCTATGCGGAAACCCCGCAGGAAGTGAACCTTGAACCGTACATCGCAAATGAAAAGATGTTTGCCATCCGTCTGAAAGAAACGGAAAAGCTCATCGGCATCATTCTGTATTTTGATGAGAAAGACGATTCGTGTGAAATCGGCTACGGCATCGGTTCTGAATACTGGAATAACGGCTATGTGACAGAAGCTGTTCAGCGCCTTTTGGAATATCTCTTTGAAGAAAAGGGCTTCCGGAAAGTATACGCTTCTTTCTTCAAAGGCAATGAAGCCTCAAAAAGAGTCATGGAAAAGTGCGGGATGACATATGAGCGCACTTCTGAAAACGAGCTTGAATATCTGGGAAAGAGCAGGGACCTGATCTATTATTCCGTATCCCGCTGACCCGGAAAGAAAGGAACTGACTATGTGCACAAGCATTGTTGTAAACAGAAAGAAAACCATCGTCGGCTGGAATCTCGATCTTCTCAACATGGAATACAGGGTGCGTCCCGCTGAAGAGGGCGTCTATATAGAAATCAATGATTCCGCCGAAGGCTGGATGCCGCTGTTCGGCGCGAATGCCCGCGGTGATTTTGTCGGCATGCCGACATGCTGGCCGTATGACCGGCGCAGCGATCCAAAGGAAGAAGGAAATCATGTCATCATGCTGGACATTGACTTTCTTCTGCAGAAGAAAACCCTTGATGAGGTGAAGGAAGCAGCACAGAACGGACCGGTATTCAGTGTTCCGGGCGTTACTTTCATGTCCGCTCTTTCAGACGCTGAAGGAAATGTGCTTCACATCATTCCCGGCCAGGGCTGCCTGTATTATGAGAAACCTGAATATAAAATCATGACCAACTTCTCACCCTTCAAACAGGATTCCGAACAGCATCCCTGGATGGGCTGGGACAGATATCACAAAGCTGAAGAAATGATTCATCAGGCTCCGTATAACTTCGATGTGCAGGACTGCTTCAGGATTCTCAGAGCAGTTTCCCAGGAAGTCTGTCCGACCGTTGTTTCCATGGTTTTTGATGTACAGGAACGGACCGTTTACTGGTGTGAAAACAGGGAATATGAAAAGATCAGTTCCTTGAAACTGGAAGCAGGATGTGAGAAACATGAACAGGAAACTCATTAACTGGTTCGGCCTTGCCGGAATCGCCGCGTTGTTGTCATATACAGCTGCCGTTGTGTTTTCACCGGCCGCATATCCCGGCTATGACTGGATGCGCCAGGCGGTCAGTGATCTGTCCGCCCTGAATGCGCCGTCCCGTATGCTGTGGAATCAGCTGGCGGCAGTGTATAATACCGGCAATGTCGTGTGTGTGAGCTGTGTGTCCGCCTTTGTGTCGGAACAGCGGACCGGGACAAGGCTTTTCCGCACCGGAATCCACCTGTTCACCCTGATGAACTGGGTTTCTGCCATCGGCTATGCCATGTTTCCTCTGGCGGACAGCGGCATGGAAATCACTTCTTTTCAGGAAATCATGCATATTGCCGTGACCGCTGCTGTCGTGCTGCTGTCAGTGGTTTCACTTTTGACTCTGATCATTGCCGGTTTCAGAAGAAAAGACCTGAAGAGGACAGGTCTGTGGGCTTTCATTGCCCTTGCTATGATGATGACGGGAGCCCTAGGGCAGGGGATTGTACCCGCAAAGTACTTCGGTATTGTTGAAAGATTCAGTGTCTTCGCCGCCGCAGGGTTTACGGCGGTGCTTGGATGGGAACTGTTCACCGGTTTTTCCGGTGTGAAGGAAGACCGGCAGATCATATTGTAAGCGCCGCTGATCCGGTCTTAAACCAACTCTGCTGCGGATCTGGTTATTATATATAGAGAAGCAGCGAAAGGAGAAACGCAATGGAACAGATTATTGAGAATATGCACGAGCTCGGTCCGGTTTTCGCTGCCGTCTGGATTGTGACTGTTTTCTGTGTCATCCAGCGTCCGCAGAGATACGCAAACAGCTTTCTGCTGATGTTTGCGCTGCTCGTGACCATGCTGTTTGTGTCCGGTCTTTTCGGACGCTACAGAGAGACATTCCTGGTGGGCTGCTTCCTGCTGGTGATGCTGATACTGTTCATGGTGCCGCTGATGCTGATTGTCAACGGCGTTCAGATGATCAGGAAGGAAGCGGTAAGTCCTGCCCATCTGCTTTCATTGCTGCTGGGCATCGTTGTCGGTATCGGAGAGATCGGCGCTGTTATTTATGTGTTCCATCTTTCATACGGCCTGGAAAACTATGACATCGGCTTATGGGTGCTTCTGCTGGTCATGACAGTTTTCTATTTCAGTTTCCTGGTCCTCAGCTTTGTCGTTTACTCCGTTTTTATCCAGATCATGCCGCACCGGATGAATTTCGACTATGTCATCATCCACGGCTGCGGACTCGCCGGCGGCGAGAGAATGACAAAGCTGCTGTCGAACCGGGTGGACAAAGCCATTGAAATCTACAATAAATGCAAAGTGAAGCCGATGCTCATCCCGAGCGGCGGCCGCGGGGATGATGAAAAGCTGAGTGAAGCGCAGGCGATGAAAAACTATCTTCTTGAACATGACATTCCGGAAGAAAACATCCTGATGGAAGACCGTTCTGCCACAACCAGGGAGAATCTGAGATTTTCCAAATCGATTATCGACAGCCGGGAAGGCACGAAAAAAACCGCGCTTGTCTCCAGCAATTATCACGTTTACCGCTGTCTGCGCTATGCCCGCGAGGAAGGCCTGAAATGCACCGGAATCGGCGCTGATGTGGCGCTGTATTACTGGCCCAGCGCTCTGATCCGCGAATTCATCGCAATCCTGCTGACGAAAAAGTTCATTCTCTGGGCGCTGATCGGATATCTGATCTTCATAGCGCCGGTGCTTTATGCAATGTATGTTTAAAAAACAGTGCGGCCATGAAAGTGGCCGCATTGTTTTCATAAGGAAGCCGGGAAGGCCTGTATCACTTTTTTCTGAGAATGGCATAGAGCCAGCGGAAATCCATCTGGCCGGGATGCTCATTGCCGAAGATGCCTGAGGTGATGACTTCAAGTTCTGTGAACGGTTCAATGAAACGGGCAAACCGGTCTTCGTTCATATAAGTGTAAAACCGCTTGCCGAGGAAACCTTCCCCCTCGCCGTACTTGAAGGAGACATAGAGAATGCCTCCTTTTTTCATGGCCCGGATCATTTTCGGAAAGAGCTCCTCAAGTTTTTCATATTCGATGTGCATGATGGACGCCGAGGCAAAAATACCGTCATAGAGATTCTCGTCATCCAGTTCGTTGAATTCCATCACTTTTACAGGTTTGCCCAGATACACAGAGGCGAGGGCAGCCATGCCGGCTGAGCCGTCCGTGGATGTGACTTCAAATCCTTTGTCCATGAAGTATCTGCTGTCACGGCCTGAACCACAGCCGAAATCAAGGATATGGGCGCCTGGTTTCAGGTAAGAAAGGAAATGATCCTGGTTGGTTCTTTCAGTGATTGTGAAGGCGTCGTCAAAGCACTTCTGCGCTTTCTCGTTAAAATACTCAATTGTTGTATTCTTCATATAATTCTCCGCTGTCCAAATCATAGCAGAGGAAAAAAAAGAAAGAAATCCGCGGTGGCGGATTTCCATATTGTCATTGCTCAGATTGTGATCCAGCCGAAGGCAGAAGCGACGGAACTGGCAAGAATGATCAGGGAGAAGATGGGGCAGACCCAGCGGATCATGAAGTTGAATACATTTCTTCTTCTGAAGGATTTGCCGCCGGCCATGACCTCGTCCTCGATCATGCAGACACCCATGTGGCGGCTGACCAGCACACAGATGGCAATGGCTGCGACCGGCATCATGACCGAATTGGTCAGGAAGTCAAAGAAGTCGAGGAACGGCATGCCGATCAGGGTGACAAAGGACAGCGGACCATATCCCAGGCAGGACAGGGTGCCCAGCGTGACCATCACCAGCGCCATGACCAGAGTTCCTTTTTTCCTTGACCAGCCGAATTCATCGCTGAAAGTGGAGACTGCGCTTTCCACCAGGGCGATGGCACTGGTCATAGCCGCAAACAATACCAGCAGGAAGAAGAGAATGCCGATCAGTCTTCCGGCTTTCATGTCGGCGAAGATCTTGGGCATGGTGATAAACATCAGGGCAGGTCCCTTGTTCAGTGTTTCCGGGGAACCGCCGAAGAAGGCGAAGACAGCCGGAATGATCATCAGTCCGGCCAGAACCGCTATGGCTGAGTCAAAGATTTCAACCTGTACGGTCGATTCTTCAATGCCTGTGTCCTTCCGCATGTAGGAGCCGAAAGTGATCAGGATGCCCATCGCGATGGACAGGGAGTAGAACATCTGGCCCATGGCGGAGACTACCGTCATCCAGGAAAAACGGCTGAAATCCGGTACAAGCAGATATTTCACGCCGGCCAGGGCGCCGGGTCTTGTCAATGTGTAGATACTGATCACCACAGCCAGGACGACCAGAACCGGCATCATGAATCCGGAGACTCTTTCAATGCCGCTGTTGACGCCGAGCCAGATCACTGCCAGCACGGTCAGGCTGAAAATAATGAACCAGAATTCGGCACCGGAACCGCTGCCGATAAAGTCCGCGAAGAATGTA
>JAUNJW010000312.1 GCA_030533035.1 Erysipelotrichaceae bacterium | reverse complement strand
TTGACGGCCATCATTTCGCAGCCGGCGAGTTCTCCTATATGAAAGGCGATTACTGCCGTCCTGAAGACTATGACACGATGTTCGCCCTGGCTGCCTCACTGGACGGCCTGAGCAAATGCGTCGAGGAAGCCTCCGGCAAAAAGAATCTGAATGTATTGAGAATCTGTTCCAAGATGGCTGCCGGCGATGAGGATGTCAAGCGCGGCGTTGAGGAATACTGCAACCGCCTGGCTGTATATATCTACAATATCCAGTGTGTCGTGGACGCCGATGTATTTGTCATCGGAGGCCACCTGACCGACGATCCGAACATGATGAAGATGATCCAGGCGGCAGTGGACAAGATCTTCGCTTCCGACCGCTTCAAAAATATCTTCAAGCCGGTCATCAAGGGATGTGTCTTCCATGACAATTCCAGACGCTATGGCGCTGTCTACAATTACCGTTTGCAGACCGGGAAGCTGCAGAATCAATGATCTGCCTTCCTCACCCTTATCACAATGAAATACCCTCATTTCTGAAACCGTATCTCAGCAGTCCCGCTCTTGAAAGACTCAGAAATGTAGACATGAACTGCGGTATGAGCTTCACCTCATTTCCGCGGTTTTCTTGTGTTCCGCCCGCCAGCAGATATGAACACTCACTCGGGACAGCCCTGATTGTCTGGCATTTCACAGTTGATCGGAAACAGACGCTGGCGGCATTGTTCCACGATATCGCGACGCCGGCATTCTCACATGTGGCGGATTTCCTGCATGGCGATCACATGAAGCAGGAAAGCACCGAAAAAGAAACAGAACGGCTGATCACAGGGGATCCGGTGATCATGGACCAGCTGGCAGAAGACGGAATCCATCCGGATGAAGTGTGTGATTATCATCTGTATCCTGTCGCTGACAATGATTCCCCGCGGCTTTCGGCCGACCGGCTGGAATACACATGCACCAATATTGCCGCCTATGGTTTTGCCGCCATGGAGGATGTCAGCCGCCTGTATGATGATCTTTGTGTGATCAAAAATGAGGAAGGGCAGGATGAACTTGCTTTCAGACATGATGAATGCGGTGCTGAATTTGCGCTGCTGGCGCTGAAATGCGGTAAAATATACAGCTGTGACGAAGACCGTTACGGCATGGAGTATCTGGCCGGAATCATCCGCGAAGGAATCCGGCTCGGCATCATGCGTGAGGAAGATCTCTATGCCGGTGACGATTCTGTCATGGCAATGCTTGAAAACAGCCCGCTCAGGAAAATGACAGGGTTCTACCGTCATCTTGTGATGGTGAAGAAAACGGATCCGTCTGATCCTGACGGGATCATCATCGATACAAAAAAGCGGTACATTGATCCTCTCGGGCCGTCCGGCCGCGCTTCGCAATACAGTGAGAAGTTCAGAATTCAGAGAGATGAATTTCTGAATGAGGATTACGCATATCCGCTGAAAGGAGTCAGTCATGAGTGAATCAAAAACAATTGTTGTCGCCAGCACTAACGAAGGAAAAATCAGGGAATTCCGCCAGATGCTTGAGCCCAGGGGCTATACCGTGAAATCCCTGGCTGATCTGAGTGATATGCCGGAGATTGAAGAAAACGGAACCACATTTGCCGAGAATGCCGTGATCAAGGCGGAAGCCGTTACCAGCCGCTACGGCATTATGGCGGTTTCTGACGACAGCGGCCTGGAAATCGACGCTTTCAACAAAGAACCCGGCGTCCACAGCGCCAGATGGCTGGGCCATGATACGCCGTATTCGGAAAAGAACCGGATTATCCTTGAAAAGATGAAGGGAATTGAAAACCGCACATGCCGCTATGTCTGCGCGATTGCCATTACCAGACCCGATGAGGAGCCGGTTGTTTTCGAGGATACCGTCGAATGCACAATTGCATATGAGCCTTCCGGTGAAAACGGCTTCGGCTATGACCCGATCATTTTCTATCCGCCGTACGGCAAGACCATGGCCGATATGGACAAGGATGAAAAGAACGGCATTTCCCATCGCGGCAAGGCCGTGCGCGCCATGGAGGAGTGGCTGAAAAACCATGCGTAGGGTTCTTGGTACAATTGCGGCCCTGCTGGCAATGATTTCAATCCTGCTGACCGTGATTTTTACAGTAAGCTTCAGCAGGGGATTCTACAGATATGAATACAGGAAGGGAAACCAGGCTGAAAAGATCGGCATGAGCGATGAAGGGCTGATGGATGCGACTGATACGCTGCTGGATTATCTCAAAGACAGGAGAGATGACATCGTTGTGGTGACCGAAGTTCATGGCGTGGAACGGGAAGTCTATGACATGCGGGAAACCCTGCATATGGCAGATGTCAAGAAGCTCTATCAGAATGCCATGACCGCCAGAAATCTGTTTCTGATCGCTGCAGTGATCATCCTGGCAGTCCTCTGGTTTCAGAATAAGACCGGCTTCTTCTCACTCATGAAGCGGGGCTGGTTTGATGCAATGCTGTTAATGATCCTGTTTGTATCGTTTGTGGCGATCTGGTGTCTGG
>JAUNJW010000092.1 GCA_030533035.1 Erysipelotrichaceae bacterium | reverse complement strand
GTGTTCTACCGGGCTGAGTGGAGATACGGCATTTATGCCCATGTGCCGGTTTTGATCGACTCCGGCCACATTACAGAGAATGTGTATCTGGCAGCCGCAGCGGCCGGTCTGGGCGGCTGTGCCATCGCGGCGGTGGATCACAATCTTGCAGACCAGGCATTCGGACTGGACGGGAAGGAAGAGACCATTTTCTACGCGATGAGCGTGGGAACAGTCAGCGCTGAAAATGAGAAGGCCGAGCAGGACTTCTACGCATTTGTGAAAGAACAGGGCCTCTGATTGTTCTGTTTGTGTCAAAAAAGACCTTTCTTCCGATATAATATTGACAGGCAACCATGAAGAAAATTGTACTGGTACTTTCACTGCTGGCCTCCTGTCTCTTCGGCGGGTGCGCCGCAAAGCCATCCAAAGCAGCGGATCTTTACAACGGCTGTATTTTTGTGGTGAAAAACGGGGACATTACCAGCTACGGCGTTTTCGTGGAAGTGAAAAACCGGGTGAAAGATTTCTCGGTGATGAACCTGAGAACCTACGATGAGGCATTTGCCGGTGAGCTGGCTGACCTGGAGGCGGACACCTCAAGAATTTATTTCCGGACCAATACAATCTATCAGGCCTGCCATAAGGAAGGCTATGGTGAAAAATCATATTTCGCGGCGGCGACAAGACCGCTCTATAACATACCTGAGGACAGATATAAAAAGCTGATCTCGAAACTGCAGAGCGTCACCATTGAAGTGAAGCTCAACGATTCCGACACCGATCAGGATTACACATACAGTACGGTCCTGCCGGTCGTCGAGACATCGGAAGTCTATGACAGCCAGGCGGCGGGGTGATCCGGATGTTCAGGACAGTTCAGAAAATCTACACGGCAGCCGATCTGCCTTTTACGGCAGTTACCAGCGAGGAGTTTCTTTCCGGTGAGCTGACCGGGGAAATCAGAAAGAGGATCCAGACAGTCATCAGGACAGAGGCGCCGATCACCGAATGGCTTCTGATCAAGCGGGTGATCAACAGCTTCGGCATCTACAAAGCCGGCGCCAGGATCAGGCCGGAAATGGAGGCTGTTCTTGCCGGGATGAAACTGAATGTCCATACAGACAAAACAGGCCGTGTTTACTGGAAGCCGAAACAGAACCCGGATACCTGGAATGAATATCGTCTTTTCGGTGATTATGACCTGACCTGCCGTGACGTGCAGTATGTGCCGGACGCGGAAATCGCCAACGCGGCAGCCGGAACCGCTGAAAAGCAGGTGCTTGAATATAAGGATCTGGCCAGACAGACGGCGGAGCTTCTGGGATACACACGGATGGGCTCCAATGTCACAGACGGCATGAAACGCGGCATTGACCTGGCCGTCAAAACAGGCAGACTCGCAAAAAAAGCAGGAAAATACAGCAATTGATGAGGCGGACACGGTCCGCCTTTCAGCAGGAGGAATACAATGAGAGGCAAACTGAATCTGTTTACGCATAACGGGATTTTCCACGCGGATGACGTCTTCGCGGCGGCTCTGCTGGGACTGATGGCAGAGGAAATCAGCGTCACCAGAGGCGGTGACACGGAGGTTCCTGAATCAGGAGACTGGATTGTCTTTGATATCGGCGGCGGTGAACTGGATCACCATTCCGTGGAAAACAAGGAAAGAAACGGCACCCATCCGGGTACCGACATTCCCTATGCCGCGTGCGGCCTGGTATGGAAAAAGTATTACCGGGAAATACTTGAGGCGATGGACTGCGAACCGCGCTATATGGAATCTGTCTATTCCCGGCTTGAGACTTCGCTGATTCTGGGAATCGACGCCGAAGACAACGGCTTTGACCCGGTGGCGGCAGCGGCCGCGAAAATGCCCAATCTTACGGATGAGCAGAAAAAACAGATTGTCTTTGAGGCAAAAACCCACTTCTCTGTTTCCAAGCTGATCAAGGACTTCAATCCGCCCTGGAATTCGGATATGGATCAGAAAGACGCCTTTGACGACGCGGTCAGCTTTGCCAGGGATATTCTGATCAACCGCATCGACAGCATCATTTCCTCGCTGGACGGACGTGATTATGTCCTGCGGGCCATTGACTATTCCGCCGACCACATCATGATTCTGGATCCTTTCGCGCCATGGGAGGGCGTTCTCTACGGCCAGTTCAGAAATCCCAAGGCACAGGATATCTGGTATGTTGTATCACCGGCCCTGCGCGGCGGCTGGAATGTGCAGTGCGCCTTAAGCAACTCCGACGACAGAACATCCTTCCGCCATCCGCTGCCGGCAGAATGGTACGGCCTGCGCAATGAGGAGCTGCGGCAGGTTTCCGGCATTGAGACGGCTTTGTTCTGCCATCCCAGCGGATTCCTGGCCGGAGCGGAAACCATGGCGGACGCCCTGGCGATGGCTTCAAAAGCCGCTTCGATGTAAAAAGAAAACACCGCTGAACGGTGTGTTACTGCAGAAATTCAAACGGGATCCGTCCCGTTTTTTTAATAGCGGATCATCTTTCCCGAGAAGAGGGAACAGATCATTTTTTCCAGATACGCCTCATCCTCGAGGCCGCCGCTCATGATGTAGGAGCGGGCGATGCTGGTCATGCCGGACGCCATGAAGTCGGCGGTGAAACAGCGGTCTTCCTGGCTGCTGGCAGCCATGAAGCAGTCGCAGCTGATCAGGGAACGGTACTGCTGGTCATACATATAATGGATGATGCCGTTGTTGACAAGGGTAGCCAGAAAATCCCTGTGGGTTGTCAGGTAGTGGCTGTAATTGCGGGCGAGCTGGCGCAGGGTTACTTCCTGGCCGCATCCGGAAGCGGGTTCAAACGTGCAGCTTTTGGAAAGTTCATAAAGGATGACATTTTCCTTGGATTCAAACAGGGAATAGAAAGTCTGGCGGGAAATGTCCGCCCGTCGGCAGATCGAGGCGACGGAAATCGACTGAAAACTGGAGTCATTGAGCAGCTCCAGAAGGGCATCGGCGATCTGTTTCTGAGATGTGCACGCAGTGCGGTTTGTTCCTCTGTACATACTTCCTTCCCGTTTCTGCCCCCATTGAATCAAAAAACTTGACAGTTGTCAAACCTGATGTCATCATAAAACCATCTCCTTGACAGGTGTCAAGGTTTTGAAAGGAGGAACATTCATTAATGATGATTATTCCCGTATATAACCAGGTGATCCTGCCTGATTCGAATATTTTCCTGCCGGTCAGCCGGATCCGCGCTGCCGGTGCCCAGGCTCCCTCAGCTAATGAGAAAGTCATGTTCCTGTTCCAGAAGACACAGGAGCAGCGCTTCACGGAAGACAGCTTCATGCCGATCGGCATCGTCGGCTACGTGACCGACAATTCCGTCCAGGGGATGGTGATTATCCATACCGTGCAGAGAGTGAATGTTGAAAATGTCTTTGTCCGGGCGGACCACAGCCTTTCCGTCAATATTTCCCGGCGGCCGGATATTGATGACATTGATCCTTCCGAGGAAAAAGCGCATCTGGAAGAGGCGAAGCAGTCATTGAAAAAGATCCTGGCTTCCTACCAGTGGGGCAATTATATCGCGCCGCTGCTGAACCAGGTCAGCTCCCTCTCCGAAATCGTGTGCATGGTTTCCCAGTGGATCAACATCACCCCTGAGGAAAAGTACGCGCTGGCGGCCGAAGATTCGAAGCGCAGAAGAAATGAAAAGATCCAGGAAGTCCTGTTTGAGTATCTGGAAATTGCCAAGGTGACCACCGAGGCCCAGTCAGCCCAGAATGAGGAAATCAAAAACGCCTACCGTGAGTCAGCCATCAAGAAACAGATGGAATATCTCCAGAAAGAACTTGATGACATGCATCCGGAGAATGTGTCCGAACTGAGAAAGCTGGAGCTGAGAATCCAGGAGAGCCATATGAACGCCGACGCCCGGAAAGAAGCCGACAAGGTGCTTTCCCGGCTGAAGCAGGACGGCAAGAACTCTCCCGAGTACGGCATGCTGTATGACTATCTGGACTTTATGACAGGTCTGCAGTGGGATCACAACGAAACCCGCATTATCGACCTCAAAGAGGCTCAGCAGGTTCTTGAAGAGGACCACTTCGGTCTTGAACAGGTCAAAAAGAGAATCATCCAGCAGATCGCCGTCATGAATCTGAAAAAGACCCAGTCCGGTTCGATCCTGCTGTTTGTCGGCGCTCCCGGCACCGGCAAAACAAGCATCGGCCAGTCCATTGCCCGGGCCCTGCACAGAAAGTATGTCCGTGTTTCCCTGGGCGGCTCCCGTGATGAGGCGGATATCCGCGGCCACAGAAGGACCTATATCGGCGCCATGCCGGGCAGAATCATGGACGGCATTGCCAAAAGCGGCGTCTCCAATCCGGTTATGGTACTGGACGAAGTGGATAAGCTCTCCGTTTCCCTTAACGGCGATCCTTCCTCAGCGCTTCTGGAAGTGCTTGACCCGGAACAGAACAGCACCTTTACCGACCACTACATGAATGTGCCGTATGATCTGTCTGATGTGCTGTTTATCTGCACGGCCAATACCACCGACACAATTCCCCAGCCGCTGCTGGACAGAATGGAAGTCATCCGCTTCAACGGCTATACCATTGCCGACAAATTCCAGATTGCCAGAAGGCACCTGCTGCCCAGGGCAATGGAGAAGACTGGAATCCTGCCGGAGAGGATCGAAGTCAGCGACGAAGCAATCAAAGAAGCGATTTCCGCTTATACAATGGAGGGCGGCGTCAGAGGCCTGAAGAAGGTGATGGAAACCCTCTGCCGGTCTGCCGCTGTCGAAATCGCCTCGGATGAAAATGCCGTGATTCATGTGACGGCTGAAAATCTGCGCGACTTCCTCGAAACCAGACCGATTCATCATGAAAAAGTCAGTGAGCAGGGGAAGGAAGGCATTGTCACCGGCCTTGCCTGGACGCCCGTCGGCGGTGAAATCCTGTTTATTGAAACGATGTTTGCCAAAGGCAGCGGAAAAATCACAGTGACCGGCCAGCTCGGCGACGTCATGCGTGAATCCGCCCAGATTGCGATTTCCATTGTCCGGAACATGTTCCCGGAAAAGTCGGAGCTGTTTGAAAAGAATGACCTGCATATCCATGTGCCCAGCGGCGCCGTCAAAAAAGACGGCCCTTCCGCCGGCATTACCCTGGTGACCGCGATCGCCTCCCTCGTCAACAATAAAGCGGTCAGCCCGTCTGTCGCGATGACCGGCGAGGTTTCGCTGCGGGGCCAGGTCATGCCGATCGGCGGTCTGCCTGAAAAGCTCATGGCAGCAGAAAGAGCAGGTGTGAAAACCGTTCTGATTCCCGAAGACAACCGGGAAGACCTCCGCGATGTGCCTGAGGAAATCAAGGAAAAACTTGAGATCATTCCGGTGAAGGAGATCAGCGAAGTGCTTAAACTGACCGGCGTCCTGCATGACTTCCGTCCCTCATCTTCAGCTGAAGAGGAACAGGACTGCCTGCCCGCGTGAATGAATTCTGAAGCCCGTCCGCGTTATGCGGGCGGGTTTTATCTTTGAAGGCTGATCCTTAATGCTTTTTTCATGCGACATGTATTTTGTTGGATGATAGAATTAATTCATAGAAAGACCGACCATGAAGGAACATAACAGTAAAAGAAGTCAGGAAGCGAAGGAAGATTTCAATGTTCTTGTAGCCACGAGCACTACCCTGACGGAAAAGATCCTGCTGGCGAACAATCCGGCCAGACTTTTCCTGTCTGCTTTTCTGATTGTTATTTTTATCGGCTCAGTCCTTCTGTATATGCCTTTTGCCAACAGGTATGCCCCGGCTGCCTATATCGACAATCTGTTTGAGGCGGTCAGCGCGGTATGTGTCACCGGACTGACAACCGTTGTTCCGGCCACCCAGTACAGTACGGCCGGCAAGGTGATCCTGATCATCCTGATGGAAATCGGCGGCCTCGGGCCGATGACGATCATTGCCGTCATCATGCAGAGAAACCGCCGCTATATGGCAATGGCTGAAAAGAAATTCTTCGCTTCGGCAGCCGGCAAGAGCGATCTTTCCGACGTGCCCCGCTATATCCGCCGGATCGTCCGCTATACCCTGACGTTTGAGCTTTGCGGTTTTGCGGTCATGGCGACCCATCTGGTGCCTGAATACGGGCTGAAAACCGGACTGTTCAATTCACTGTTCCTTTCGGTTTCGGCCTTTACAAACGCAGGCTTTGACTGCCTGGGCGCGGAAAGCCTGGCAAAATACGCGACGGATCCCATCATGAATATCACTGTCATGACTCTGATCGTTTTCGGCGGTCTCGGATTTATGGTCTGGTTTGAAGTCAGGGATCTGATCAGCAGCAGGGTCAAAAAAGAAAAAGGTCTTCTGGCAACGAGAAAACGCCTTTCAGTCCATGCCGGCACAGTCATGAAAATGACAGCCGCGCTCATTCTTTCCGGAGCAGTCATGTTCTGGATCTTTGAATACACAAACCCCGGAACGATCTCGCATATGACGCCGGCCGGAAAAATGTTCACAGCCATGTTCCAGTCGGTCACCCTGAGAACAGCCGGCTTCTCGACGGTAAACATCGGCGCCTGCACAAGGCCGGTTCTGATCATCATGTGCCTGTATATGCTGATCGGCGGTTCACCGGGCGGTACTGCCGGCGGTATGAAAACCACCACCGCCGCGGTTCTTTATGTCAGTGCTGTCAATACTCTTAACGATAAGCAGAATGAAGCCGTGATCAAGCGCAGAAGCATTCCCTACAATCTTCTGAAACAGGCGTTTGTAATTCTGTATCTCTATGTGTTCTGCCTTTTCGCAGCGTTGATAGTCCTGAGTATTTCGGAGCCGGGTATTGAAACCCTGCCCCTGATCTTCGAGGCATTCTCGGCAATCGGCACAGTCGGCATCTCCACCGGAATCACCGGGGATCTGTCGCTTGCGGGGCAGATCGTCATCATGGTGCTGATGTTCATCGGCCGTCTTGGTCCACTGAGCGTCTACACTGCATTCCATAAAGAAAAGAAGCTGACAAATCATGTAACTTATCCGGACGTGGATATTATCATCGGCTGAGTGGAGGATATCAATTATGGCAAACAACGGCAGAAAACTGTTCGCAGTCATCGGCATGGGAAACTTCGGCGCTTCCATTGCCAAAACCATGGCAAACGCCGGCGGCGATGTCATCGCCATTGACAGAAATATGTTACTGGTCCAGGAAGTGGCGGAGTCAGTTCCCAACGCGGTCTGCGCTGACTCAAGAGATATTGAACTGTTAAGGGAAACCGGAATCCAGGATGCGGACACTGTAATAGTCGCAATGGGTTCCCATCTTGAAGACGCGGTTGAAACAATTCTCAATCTCAAGGAACTCGGGGTCAGGCATATTATTTCAAAAGCCAACAGCACCCGCTACGGCTATGTCATGGAGCGCATCGGCGCTGACCAGGTCATTGAACCGGAAAATGAAATGGGCCAGCGAATCGCGATTTCCCTTATGAACCCGAAGATTTCGGATATTTACCAGATGAACGACGATTTCGCCGTCATGGAAATCAAGGCGCCGGAACTCTGGGTCAACCGCCAGATGTCGCAGCTGAACCTGCGGGAGCTGTATGGCGTCAACGTCATCGGAATCCGCAAGAAAGGGCAGAAGAAAGTGGATATCAATGTGGCCGGTGAAACGATGATCACGGAAGATGATTACCTTGTCATTGCGGCTGACGCCAACCGGATCGCGGCGCTGAATCTTGACTGAGAAAACTTAAT
>JAUNJW010000091.1 GCA_030533035.1 Erysipelotrichaceae bacterium | reverse complement strand
TTGATTTCGGCAAGATCCGGGAAAATCTCCTCGATCTGCCCTGATATTTCTTCAAGATCCGCAAGCAGGGATTTCAGCTGCTCAAGGGTCATGTCCGGATCCGCCTGTCTGAGCAGATCCATCAGGATGACCGTTTCCGGCTCATTCAGCCGCGCCAGCGCTTCATTGATCTGAACGATCCCTTCGTCAATCTGCTTCAGCCCGTCCTGCGCTTCGTTCAGCCGGCTGATGGCATTTTCAAGATCAGCAGCTGTCTGCAGCAGGTCTTTCTTCTGCGCTTCAAATTCCGCCTTCTTTTCCGCCAGTGTCTTTGAATTGTCCGCCAGCAGGGCCGCGGCGTCAGCCAGCTTTTTCTGCGCATCCGCCACCTGCCTGTCCAGTTCGGCCTGGCCGCTGATCAGCGCCGCTTCGCCGTCGGCGATCTGTGCCTCGCCGTCCAGGATTTCCCGCTCCCCGTCCGCCAGCTGCTTTTCGGCGTCCCTGATTTTGTCATTGTACTCTTTCTCGGCATCCAGGTATTCCTGCATTCCCTTTTCATATTCCGCCAGCGCCTCATCGCGGATTTTCTGCCGTCTTCTGTCTTCCTGGGACGCCGCCATACGGCGTATGTTTTCCTTCACATTTCCGGAATAGGTTTCATACGGATCAGTAAAGCTGTTGTAGCTCTTTCCTTTTTCCGTCAGGACATTGACTTCCGTGTAGTAATCCGCAGTGAAAACATCGTCATTGACATATAAATAGGTGCGGATGTACTGGTTGGACAGCGTGCTGTTCTCCTTGATCTCATTGAGATACAGCGGCGTGTCGACGGTGCCGGTGATAATGAAATAACTGCTTTTGATGTCCTCGTTCTGTGAGCCGTCCGGCAGGATCACATCCACCCGCGAGCCCAGGGGAAATCCGGGTTCCAGTTCGGAGCCGTTTTCGGCCAGGGCCTCATGTTCATTTAACGGCATCCGGCCGGATACCAGGACAAAGCTGTTGATTCTGTCGGTATTGCTCAGGCTGTGGATTCTGGTCACCCAGGAATCATTTTCACGGATGCCGATGACATCCGTGAACTTTGTGCCTTCCGCCGCCAGAACATCCTCACATCCGCGGATGGCGCTGACGTCGTCGTCATCAAAACCGTAATTGCTGTAAATGGTAATGTCCTTGAGATTTGTGTCATCCGAATACCTGTCGACGGAGACCGACATGATGTCCGCTGTCCCGGCCACGCCCGTGAAAAAAGCCACACCGATGGTCACGATCGCAAAGACTGCGAGGAATCGTGTCAGGGAGGTGCGGATCAGACGGATCAGGCTTTTGATAAGGGTGCGGTTCATTGGTTCTTACCATTCAATTGTATCGATATTCTGCGGGTCGGGATTGACACTGTTTTCAATCACCCGGCCGCTCTTGATGCGGATAATGCGGTCGCCCATCGGGGTGATCGCAAGATTGTGGGTAATGATGACGACCGTCATGCCGTGGGCACGGCTGGTTTCCTGCAGCAGTTTCAGGATCTGCTTACCGGTGACATAGTCAAGGGCGCCGGTCGGCTCATCGCACAGAAGCAGCTTGGGATTTTTCGCAAGAGCCCTGGCTATGGCGACACGCTGCTGTTCGCCGCCGCTGAGCTGGGACGGGAAGTTGTGCATTCTGTCACCGAGGCCGACTCTTTCCATGGTTTCTTCCGGATCAAGCGGGTCATGGCAGATCTCCACGGCCAGCTCGACGTTTTCAAGGGCAGTCAGGTTCTGGACAAGATTGTAGAACTGGAAAACAAAGCCGATATCAAAACGGCGGTAGTCGGTCAGGGTGGCTTCATCCATCTGATCCACCCGGCTGCCGTCGACGGTCACGGTTCCCGAAGTGCAGGTATCCATGCCGCCCAGAATATTCAGGACGGTGGATTTGCCTGCCCCGGAAGCGCCGGCAATGATGACAATCTCACCTTTTTCCGCTTCAAAGCTGATATCGCTCAGGGCATGGATATCCACTTCGCCCTGGTGATAGGTTTTGGTGACATTGTGAAATTCGATATAGCTCATGGCTGCTCCTTTTACGCAAAAAGTATAAACCATTTCCGTACTGTTACGGAAAAGAAAAACCCCATGCAGTGCATGAGGCTGTCTGAAACCTGATTACTTTCTCAGTCCGAGTCTTGTGATCAGCTCACGGTAACGGTTGATGTCTTCCTTCTTGAGGTATTCGAGCATCTTTCTTCTGCGGCCGACCATCTTGAGCAGACCTCTGTTGGAGGAGTAGTCCTTCTTGTTCTGCTTCATGTGTTCTGTGAGAACGTTGATCTGTTCTGTCAGCAGGGCAACCTGTACTTCGACAGAGCCTGTGTCGCCTGCGGAACGGCCGTAAGCCTTTGCGATTTCAGCAATTCTTTCTTTTGTTAACATCTTTTTTTCCTCTTTCTTTCTTTTTACGTTCCGGACCGAGACACCGTCTGAGGATGGCGGACCCCCAGCCCGAAAGCTTTGTTATTGTATCACCTGTCCGCCCGTTGGGCAAGATGGTTTTACGCGTTCATGTAGCGGATGACAGCGAAATAAATCTGTACAGCCAGCCAGATGGCGCCGATGACGATACCGGCGATGGCCGCGTACTTTTCCAGCTTCCTGTCGATTTCGTTTTTCTTCTGCAGGTTGAGGCCGGCGATGCCGAAGCCGATGGCCATGATGGAGAAGATTCCCCAGAAGCCCAGGACCACTGAGAACCCGGACGCGATCAGGGAATACCAGCAGAAGATCGTTGTCAGCAGGTCTCTTCTGGCGCTTGTCTTTTTCTTTATTTCCTTCTCATGGGCAGCGATCGCTTCGTTTTTCTTTTCTTCCATCTCGATCGCTCTCTGAGAACGCGGTTTTACTTTGCTTTTTTTCAGTTTCTGTGCCATATATCGAATCTCCCGATGTGCAAAATTCTAGCAGACTCAACTTCCTCTTTCAATCACTTCTAAAGCAGATCGGCAAGGATGCTGTTGAGCAGATGATAGCCCTTTTCCGTGCAGACGGCACGGCCGCCGGTGACAGTTAACATTCCGTTTTCAGCGAGCGGTTCGTATTTTCCCCTGAATGCCTCTTCGAATGTCACACCGAATGTGTCTGAGAACAGTCTGAGATCCATGCCGTCCTTCAGCCGAAGATTCATCATGACCATCTCGAACATCGCGTCTTTTACAGACAGGTGAATCTCTTCCCTTTTCAGCGGATTCTTGAGATATTCCTTCAGCGAAGGCGTCACGTCATAGCGCGTCAGCCCTTCCTTGCCGGAAGCGCCGCAGGAAACACCGTAAAAGTCACGGTATGTCCAGTAGGTTTTGTTGTGCCTGGACTCAAAGCCTTCTTTTGCGAAATTGGAGATTTCATATTGACGGAATCCATGTTCCGGAAGCGTCCGGCAGATGTATTCGTACATGTCCGCCTCGGTGTCTTCATCAAGGCTTTCATATCCCCGTCTGCCGAATACAGTATTCTCCTCTACCGTCAGTGAATAGAGGGACAGATGCGTCGGGTTCAGGGCAATGGCGGTGTCAACCGCTTCTTTCAGGTCGTCCATCGTCTGCTGCGGCAGCGAATACATCAGATCGAGCGAGATATTCGAAATGCCGAAGGAGCGGAACAGATCAATCACCCTTTTCACATCCGCGGCGCTGTGGTGGCGGCCCATCGATTTCAGCAGCTTTTCACTGCCGGTCTGAAAGCCGATGGAAATTCTGCTGACGCCATGGGCTGCCAGCAGCCCGGCTTTTTCCGGGTCCACGGTTTCCGGATTGATTTCACAGGTGTATTCAGTGACTTCCCGCGTACAGGGATCCAGCAGAGTCAGCAGTGTTTTCAGCTGGCCGCTGTTCAGCGAACTGGGCGTGCCGCCGCCGATATAAATTGTTTTCAGATGGCGGCTGATGTCCCTTGCGGACATTTCCGCCGAAAGTGCCTGCAGCCATCTGTCGGCGGTATCCTGGCTGTACATGACATGGGTAAAGTCGCAGTAATAGCAGATGGAGCGGCAGAACGGCACATGGACATAAAGTGCCTGCGGCTTACTTCTGGGGGTCATTTTCCATTGAAAGGACGGACATGAAGGCTTCCTGGGGAATCACCACGGAACCGACTGCCTTCATCCGCTTCTTTCCTTCCTTCTGCTTTTCAAGCAGCTTCTTCTTTCTGGAAATATCGCCGCCGTAGCACTTGGCAAGAACGTTCTTGCGGAGCGACTTGATATTTGTTCTGGCAATGACCTTGCCGCCGATGGCCGCCTGGACAGGAATCTCAAACTGCTGCTTGGGAATCAGTTCCTTCAGGCGGATCGTAATGCCGGAGCCGCGCTTGTAGGCTTCCGAGCGGTGAACGATGACCGACAGGGCGTCAACGGTTTCCCCGTTGAGCAGGATATCCATCCTGACCAGGTCTTCACGGCGGTAGCCGGTCAGTTCGTAATCCAGCGAGGCATAGCCTTTGGAGCAGGATTTCAGGCGGTCGAAGAAGTCGTAGATGATTTCGGACAGCGGCATGTCATAGACGATGGTGTTTCTGCCTTCGTCAATGACTTCCATCGAGGAATAGATGCCGCGCTTATTCTGGCAGAGCTCCATGACGGCGCCGATATAATCATCGGGAACCATGATCGAGGCTCTGACATAAGGTTCCTCGACATGGTCAATCTTTGAGCCGTCCGGCATTTTGGCCGGGTTGTCGATTGCCAGCATGGTGCCATCGGTCAGGTAAACATGATAGATAACCGAAGGCGCCGTGCAGATCAGATCGAGGTTGTATTCACGTTCCAGTCTTTCCTGGATGACGTCCATATGGAGCAGGCCGAGGAAGCCGCAGCGGAAGCCGAAGCCCAGAGCCTGCGATGTTTCAGCTTCGTAATGGAGCGAAGCGTCATTGAGCTGCAGCTTGTCCAGGGCGTCCCTGAGGTCTTCATATTTGGCAGCGTCGGAGGGATAAAGGCCGCAGTAAACCATCGGATTCAGCTTTCTGTAGCCTTCCAGCGGCGCGGAAGCCGGCCTGTCCGCGTTTGTGACGGTATCACCGACCCGGACGTCGCGGATTGATTTGATCGAAGCCGCAAACCAGCCGACGTCGCCGGCGCTCAGCTCATCCACCCGGATTTCCTTCGGCGTGCGGATTCCTGTTTCCAGGACTTCGTAGGAAGCACCGGTCGCCATGAAGCGGATCTTATCGCCGGTCTTCAGTTTTCCCTGCCTGATCCTGACCAGGGCGATGACGCCCCTGTAAGGATCATAGAATGAGTCAAAGACCAGGGCCTGCAGCGGCGCATTGACGTCACCGTCCGGTGCCGGGATTTTCGTGACAATCTGCTCGAGGACCGCGCGGACATTGAGTCCTGTCCGGGCGCTGATTTCAGGAGCGTCCGAGCAGTCAAGGCCGATGATGTCCTCAATTTCCTTTTTTGTATGTTCAGGCTGGGCATTGTTCATGTCCACCTTGTTGATGACGGGAATGATCTCCAGGTCATTGTCCAGGGCCAGATAGGTATTGGCCAGGGTCTGGGCCTGCACGCCCTGGGTGGAGTCAACCACCAGCACCGCGCCTTCGCAGGCTGCCAGGCTCCGGGATACTTCATAGGTGAAGTCGACATGGCCCGGGGTGTCAATCAGGTTGAAAAGATACTCCTGGCCGTCGTCCGCGTGATAGCTGAGCTGGACCGCGTTGAGCTTGATGGTGATGCCTCTTTCGCGTTCGAGTTCCATGTCGTCCAGCAGCTGCGACTTCATGTCACGGGCAGAGACGGTCTCGGTCATTTCCAGGATTCTGTCGGCAAGGGTTGATTTGCCGTGGTCTATATGCGCAATAATGCAGAAATTTCTGATATTCTTCTGATCCATATCCACCTACTCAAAGACCGCATTGACAAGGCTGCGGCCCGCCCCGTTGGCAAAGGCGTCGGCATTCATTCTGCTCTTGCCTTCCAGCTGCATTTCAGAAACCAGGATATAACCGCCCTTTGCGGCGATCTTCATGGCATGGTTTTCAAAGCCGGTGACTGTGCCGGGCGTTTCGGAAACCTCTGCCGCCTGTTTTCTGACCCTGCAGAATTTCAATCGTTTCCCGCTGCTGACGCCGTAGGCGTACGGCTCATCAATCAGGGCTCTCATATGATTGTAAAGAACATCAAGAGGTTCTTTTTCAAAGCTGACCAGTTCTTCCTCCCTGGCAATATTGGGCGCCAGCACCACACCCTCTTCCTGCTGCGGGATACCTTCAAGCTTTCCTTCAAGATAAAGCGGAAGCGATTCTCTTAACAACTGGGCGGAAATCTTTTCCAGGCGGTCAAACAGTTCACTGCCGGTCTCATCCGGGTAAACCGGCGTTTCAGTGCGGGCATAAACCCGGCCGGCGTCCATCTGTTTGATCATTTCCATCAGGCAGACGCCTGTCTTTTCATCGCCGTTCATGATGGCTCTCTGGATCGGCGCGCCGCCCCTGTATCTGGGCAGAAGCGAAGGATGCACATTCAGGGCGCCCAGTTTCGGCGCATTCAGGATCTTTGAGGGCACGAACTGGCCATAGGCGCAGGTGACGATCAGATCCGGCTCATACGCGAGCACCTCATCAGCACCAAGTGAAAGCTTTACCGGCTGCAGGACGGGAATTCCATGTTCATCCGCCAGGGCTGCCACCGGCGTGCGCTGGATGATCTTTTTGCGGCCGACCGGCTTGTCCGGCTGGGTCACCGCCAGCACCACCTGATACTTTTCCTCGATCAGAACCTTTAACATGCCTGCCGCAAACGCGGGGGTTCCGAAAAACACGATTCTGGGATTTTCCATGACAATTCCTCCTTTACCGCGTTTAATTATACCTAAATACTGTTTTTATTGCATTTCGCTATTTTCAAAGATTTAGTTGATAAGGCTGAAAACTCCAAAATGGTATTCACCATAAGCGGCATATAAATCGATGGGCATTGACAGTTTGGTAATATCACAGCATCTGAAGGGAATCTGTTCCATCATTGTCGTCATATAGGCTTCTGGCTTCCACTTCCTCATGTCCAGCGTATATCTGAGGTGTTTGACAAAGACCAGCCAGTCAAGATATCCCTGGAGATGTCTGGTGCTGATACCGTGCTTCCGCCTGATCAGATTCTTCAGTTCTGTATGCATTTCATTCACACTTGCCACACTTCTTCCGCAAGGTGTCGTAATTGCATTGGAGGGGATGATATCACTTCGGAACTTGTTTTCGCTCACAAAGGTCTGAATACTATGACTATCATCACTGATAATCAAATCGTTGTCAGAAAAATGATTCCTGAATTGATTCAAAATAGCAAAACTCTCTCTTCCTAAGCCTCCAACTTTGAAAAGCATATTGTCGTGTTCATCAATCGCTGCAACGATGCAAACTTTATGATGACTGGTACCAGGCAAAGCATTGCCGTGAAAAGAGGATTGTTTATAGCGCCTTTTACCTCTGTGTTTACTGAGACGTGGCATATTCTCAGGCTTGGTTCCTTTCAGATTAATGCTTGTGTAAGTCGGGTCAAGTTCGACTTCTCCAGAAAGGACGGATTCATTCTGTATTCTGGAAGCTGCATGGTAGAGTTTATGACGCATATTGAAACACGTTGTCATTGACAATTCTGTAGCGACGCTCTGCTGTTCCAGTGTGAGGCTGTTGAGTTCTCCGGCAATGAAGGTTGACCATGTACCAAAACTGGTCTTCGAATGCGTGAACATCGTTCCTGTGGTAGCCATGAACACACTTCTGCAGTC
>JAUNJW010000311.1 GCA_030533035.1 Erysipelotrichaceae bacterium | reverse complement strand
AAAGGCAGAACAGACTGAGCCTAAGAAACAGGAATATCAGCGCAATGATGAGTGGCTTAAAACAGATCTCTTCAAACGGATTGAACGCTCTAAATTCAGAAACTCATTCCAGCTGAAGAAAGCGGATCTTGAATATCTGAAAGAAAAGGGCTACCGCGAAGTTGAACGGCACGCAAAGGAAATTGTTACCAAAAGACTTGCCCTGGCTGAAATTCCCAATGACGGCAAACAGACCCCGATGCGGGGAGCGCCGAAAGGCCATCCGGTTTTCCTGGCCCAGCACGCAACAGGGACATGCTGCAGGGGATGCCTGGAGAAATGGCATGGTATTCCTGCGGGAAGGGCATTAACAGAAGAAGAACAGAATTATATTGTCCGGGTGATCATGGAATGGATCACAAGGCAGTATAAGAAGGGAGAAAGCCAGTCATGAGCTCCTGCAGCTGGAGAAATATCAATCCCCTCATGAGAAAGTATCATGATGAGGAATGGGGCATTCCGGTCCATGATGATCAGAAACAGTTTGAGTATCTCATGATGGAAGCCATGCAGTGCGGACTGTCATGGGATCTGATGATGAAGAAAAGGGAGATCTTCCGCTCCTGTTTCGATCATTTCGATTTCAGCAGAATCTCTCAATATACCGATGAAGATGCTGAAAGAATCATGAATACAGAAGGCATGATCCGCTCCGAACGCAAGATCCGGGCCGTCATCCACAATGCAGAATGTTTTGAGAAAATCATTGCGCAGCATGGTTCGTTCTCAGAATGGCTGTGGGAATTTACAGACAACAAAACGATTCTGTATAATCACCATGATGAAGGAATGATTCCTGTATCCAACGGGCTTTCCGACAGAATCGCAAAAGAACTGAAAAGAAGAGGCTTCAGGTATTTAGGCACAGTTACTGTCTATTCTCATCTGCAGGCATGCGGAATGATCAACGATCATCAGAAGGACTGTGACTGCTATAAGAAAATCATTGAGAATTATCCGACCATTTCCAGAAGAAGATACCTGGAAAAGTACTGAATTGCAAAACGACACAGAAAGAAAGCACACATATGGAACTGCTGTGGTATATCATCGCCGCAACGGGAGCCGGTATAGGCACTGGCCTTGCCGGTCTTTCGGCTGCCACAGTCATGGTTCCGGTGCTGATCGTTCTGTGTCCTTCTTTTTTGGGGGAAACAGGCGCCTATCAGGCAACGGCCATTGCCCTGGCTTCCGATATCCTGGGATCGGCTGTGACAGCTTATACCTACGCGAAGCATAAGAACATTGACCTGAAGAGGGGATGGATCATGCTGGTGTGCATCCTGTCGATGTGCACAGTGGGCTCCTATGCAGCATTCCTGGCAGGCAATGTGGTGCTTGGCAGTTTCACATTGTTTCTGACCTTCTGCATCGGCATCCGCTTCCTGGTAAAGCCGGACACCAGCCGCAAGGAAACCGCCGCCAGAGGGGAGAAGCTGGACTGGAAGGGTGTGCTGATTTCACTGTTCTTCGGCCTGACCATCGGCTTTGGAACCGGCTTTGTCGGCACCGGCGGCGGGATGATGATGCTGGTGGTATTCACCGCATTCCTCGGCATGGAATTAAAGACAGCGGTCGGAACCAGTACGTTCATCATGACATTCACGGCACTGATCGCCTCCGTCAGCCATATATTTATCCATCCGGCCATTATTCTGGAAAAGTGGGGCGTCATGTTACTGTGCATGGCAGTAGCCACACTGACATCCCTTTACTCCGCCAGATTTGCCAATCGGGTAAACAACAGAACCGTCGGTCTGGTGACCGGTGCCGTCCTGACAGTGCTTGGCGCTTCCATGTTAATCCTCTATTTCAGGGAAACACTGTTCGCGATCCCGCTGGTCGCCGGCATCTTCCACTGCCTCGGCCAGCTGGTCCTCTATATCGTTCCGTGCGTGTCAGTATTGGCGCCGGTCAGATTCCTGACAAAGATTCCTTCCTTTGTCTTCCGCAAGCTGCTCCACATTGTGGCATTCACCTGCTTTACGGTCATGCTGCTGAGCACAGACTCCTGGCAGGCGGCAGCCTGTTCCTCCCTGGCTGTGGCAGCTGTCGTATATCCGCTTCTGCTTCTGTTTGAAAAAGAACCATGGTACAAAGTCTTCTTTGTCGAAAAGTCAAAAGGGGAAATTAAAAACAGCCTGTTAATGCTGTTCATCATGTTTGCCGCTGTGATCGCAGTGGGCTGGGGCATCTTTCATCAGCCTCATTTATCCGCGGCTGCCATTCTCATGTGGGGCACCGGCGACGCCGCTGCCGCACTGACAGGCATTCCTTTCGGAAAACATAAGATCATGATTTCCCCGGTGAACGGAAAGAAGTCCTGGGAAGGCACAGCTGCCATGTTTGCTGTTTCATTGATTGCCGGACTCATTGTTCTTGTCTTTGCGGCGCACTGGTCCGCCGGTACGGCAATTGTCTGCTCCCTGATCGCAGCAGCGGCAGGGGCAGCGACAGAACTGTTCTCCGCCAGTGAATGGGACACGGT
>JAUNJW010000310.1 GCA_030533035.1 Erysipelotrichaceae bacterium | reverse complement strand
CAGTGACAGAGGCATCTCATAATGGGACATGGTCACAAGCGGTTCAATGCCATAGCGTTTCAGTTCATCAAACACGTCATCATAGAACTGCAGGCCTTCTTCATTGGGTTCTTCCTCATCCCCCTGCGGGAAGATGCGGGCCCAGTTGATTGACATGCGGAATGCTTTGAATCCCATTTCCGCTGCCAGAGCAATATCCTCTTTGTAGCGGTGATAGAAATCCACACTCTTCAGGCTCGGATAGTATTCGCCGTCAAGCAGCGCCGGTTCCGCATTCTCAGGCAGAACCAGCGACTGTCTGGGACCGAGGGCCAGTCCGCCCTTTTCACCTGTTTTCCTGTTGATCCAGGTCAGCTGTCTTCTCGCTGTGCGCGATCCGCCGGTCAGGACATCGCAGACGCTCAGGCCCTTGCCGCCTTCCGTGCCGCCGCCTTCATACTGATTGGCTGCCGTGGCGCCGCCCCACAGGAAGTTTTCAGGAAATTCAAATCTGTTATTCTCAGTCATTGTTCATTTCCGCCTGCTTTTCAGCGACCTTGTTACTGATTCTTACAAACGGAGCATACAGCATGACGATGGCAGCGAAGGCAACAACCTGAACCAGAACTGCTGTGATACTGCCGCCTGTTGCCAGGAACGCGTTGATAAACGGCGGAGTCACCCAGGGAACATCGATATATGTAATCGGCATGATTCCGATCTTTGTCGCGAGGAAGCCGATTGTGGAGCCGAGAACCGGTGCCAGAATGAACGGAATCATGTAAACAGGATTCATGACGATCGGCAGACCGAAGATAATCGGTTCATTGATCTCGAAGATACCTGCCGGTAAGGCGAGTTTGGCAATTGCCCTTTCATCTTCCCTCTTGCTGAAGAGAAGGATGGCAGCGATCAGACCGAGTGTGCAGCCGAATCCGCCCAGGCCGCCGAAGAGGACATTGAAGGGTTTTGTAACGATTTCTGTCGGAGCCATGCCGGCGTTGACAAGGTCAATGTTCTTTGTCAAAGCAGCGAGGAACAGCGGCTTTGTGACTGCGCTTGTGACTGCGGTTCCATGAATGCCGAATACCCAGAACAGGCTGGTGAAGAGAGCGATGCCGATGAAGCCGAACGGTGTCTGAACGATTGCGCCGAGAGGTGCCTGCAGGACTTTGTAGACCAGTTCATTCAGTTCCATGCCTGTGAAGCTGAAGAATGCGAAACGGACAGCACAGAGGATGATGATTGTGAGACATGTCGGAATCAGTGAGGAGAATGCTTTGCCGACATTGGAAGGAACGGAGTCGGGCATTTTGATTTCGAACTGCTTCACCTTTGCGAGCCTGCTGTAGAGCAGGATTGCGAAGACTGCGATGACCATGGCATAGAACATTCCCATGGAACCCGTGACGTCCTGGCTGAGACCTGTTGCGATGACACCGTCAGCACCCATAACCGGGAATGTTGTCGGGCTCATGCAGACATATGAGATCAGTCCGAGGAAACCGCCGAACAGCGGATCAACACCATAGCGCTTGGCAAGGCTGTGAGCCATGTTGAATGCGAGAAGCAGAGCGATCAGGTTCAGGCATCCGTAATAGATGCCGGACCACATGGGACTCCATGAAACAAGGAACTCAAATCCGGGCACTGTCGCCAGGCCTGCTTTCGGTGAGCAGATCAGGCTGGTGAACAGTGTAGCGATGGATGCGAGGATGATGAAGGGGTTCAATACGATAAATGCTTCCTGGATACTGGAAATGATCTTGTTGTTGTTGATCTTTCCAGAGATGGCGATGATTTTTGAGACGAAGCCGTCACTTGTCTTTTCCATTTTCCTATCTCCTTTTCCGATCCGTATGCCGGATCATCTGACACCCGAAGAATACAAAAAAAAATCTGCCAATCTTTGATTTTTCAAAAACTGGCAGATCGTTTTATGTGTTATTCCATGTTTCAGAAAATGAATCACTCGGACCGGAGTCTGTACGATATGTAATTGGCAAACATATTCATCGCCGCGTTTGCCTGCAGCCACTGATTATGCCCGCCGATCATGATCTTTTTGATCTTTCTGTGCAGCTGTGCCCTTGAATCCGCAAATGTGACCATATAAATTTTCGGAGCTTTTTCTTTATCAAGAAAATGCATGTTCATATCCATCCGCTTAAAGTATTCCCCGGAGGCGGAAAAGATGATGAAAAGATCATCCGGGCCGGCTTCCTGCATCTTCTGTATCTGTTCTGTCCAGGACTGTGTGCAGAAACAGAAAATATCATTCATGCCCAGGTTATTTCCGAGAATATAGGCGATATGGCTGGCCTGAAGATGGCCGAAAGCGGAGACCGACCGGCTTTGTTTCAGATCCGCGATCAGCTCTTCCACCACCGGATCGTCCGCTGCCGCCTTCAGGCTTTTCAGCGTCAGGTCAAGCTGCCCGAAAAACTCTTCTTTCTGCAGTGTTTCCGGAAGCGCTGCACTGGACAGATCATCCTGTCCGCTGGCCCGGATCAGCATCTGCAGATCAATATAATCCATCAGTCCGAGATCCTTGCAGAACCGGCTGACAG
>JAUNJW010000309.1 GCA_030533035.1 Erysipelotrichaceae bacterium | reverse complement strand
TGCAGCAGCGGAGCGCTGCTGCTTTATGCCGCTGTGCATAAACCTGCCTCGCTGTGCGGAATCGATCTTTTCGACGAAGTTCTTGATACCGCCAGAACAAATCTTGAAATCAACGGGGTTGAAGCAGAGCTGTATAAAACAAGAGTGCAGGATTTCAGCGGCCGGCAGTTTTCACTGATTATATGCAATCCGCCGTATTTCAACACGGAAGACCCGTCACTGATTTCAGCCAATCCCTTCATCGCGGCATCCAGGCATGAGGAGTATCTCAGACCTGGGGAACTCTTTGAATCCGCAGCGCGCCTGCTGAGTGACAGCGGAAAATTTATGATGGTGCACAGGGTGGCAAGAATTCCGGAACTCTTTGAAACAGCCGCAGAATACGGCATGCGCTGTGTGCGGATGAAAACAGCTTACCGCTCTGAGGACAGATGCGCTGTCAGCGCCGCCATGGAATTCAGAAAGACAAAAACAGGCGTACTCGTCATTGAGCCGCCGGCCTATATGGACAGACGTGAAACTTTTGATGAAAGGGGAAGAAAGCTATGACAGCAGCAGCTTGGGCACTTGTTGTCCTGTTTGTGATCATGCTCGGGCTTCTGGTGTCGATTGTTCTCTACCGGGACGACGATGAAAGTGAAGCTGAGCCGGCGGCTGAACCGGCAGAAACAGAGGATGCTTTCATTGATGAACTCGACCTCCCCTCAGACGTCAGGGAAATGCTCGAAGAACAGGAAGTAAATACCGTGGCAGAAAACAAAGAACCGAAACCGGAAACAGCAGAAACAGGGCAGGATGATCTCAGTCTCAGTTCACTCCTGCAGGAAATTGACGAGGACAGTGAATTCGATCAGGATGAGATCGATGAAATGTTCCGGGAAACAGAGCCTGAGTTTGATCTCAGCTATGATCTCAGTCTTCCTGAGGAACCGGCTGTTCCGGAAACTGAAAAACCTGATCCGGATATCAGCAGCGACGCCGACATCGTCCGCCGCGGCATTGCCATGGCCTGGCAGGAAAGCGAAGTCATCATGTCCGTCCATGCCTTCGGCAATGCGCTTCTCTATGAATGGGAAGGGCTTGTCCGGAATGAAAAGTTCATTCTGTTTGACGTCAGGGAGCACGGGCTTGCTTATCCGCTCATGGAAACAGTCAGGGCACTGTCAGCCGCCAATCAGAAGCCGGCCTGCCGTTTCGCCGTGCTGATTCACACCGGCGACGACAGATCAAAGGAAAACTGCACCAGGGCTCTTGGCTGGCTCAGGTCAGAAGACCGAACGCCTTCGTTTATGATTTCCGATTCCGGCGGCATGGGCACAAAATCAGAAACGTTGAAAAAGTATATACTGCTTTCGGTCGGAAGCTGTCCGGTTCTGCAGATGACGGCAGACTGTTCTGAGGATACCGCCCTGCGGATCTTTAAGGACGCAATGGAAAAATACAGGCTGCGGACACTCAGTGAAACAGCAGCCGAGGCATTCACTCTGATCAAAAATGATTTCCCGCTTTCACTCAGAAGGGGTCTGACCGGCGCTTCCCAGACGGAGAGGGCATTCCGCAAAGCAGTGGAAATGATTCCCGAAATAAAGGGATGGGGGCTGCCGGAGATCAGAACAGAGACAAAAAAAGGCGGCTGTTCCATCCGCCTCAAGGCATGTGATGATGTCCAGATGGAAGAAATCCTTTCTCTTCTTCACAGTGAGGCGGCCCGTTATAACTGCACGCTCCGTCTGGTTTCAAGCCAGAAAGCCGGAACAGCACTCAGCGCTGACAGCGACGCCTTCAAGACAGTTGCCGCAGCAGTCTGTGACTGCACGGATTATGAAAAGGCACTGCCGGTCCTCAGCGAATCGGATTACACGATCCGCTCCCTGCGCTGCATCGGCATGCCGTATGAACTGTTTACCAGACGGCAGCTGAATGACATTCTGAACAAACTGATCAAAGGATAAAGAAAAATGCGCTTTAGACAGAGCGCATTTTTTAACCGTTGTCTGTATTTTCCTCAGCAGGTGCTTCTTCGGCCGGTTCCGGGTTTTCTTCTGATGGCTGTTCTGCGGGAACTTCGGCGGGAGCGGGTTCTTCTTCCGCGGGAGAAGCCGGTTCTTCCGGCTGGGTTTCCGGGATCACTTCCTGCTCTGCGGGCTGTTCCTGCGCCGGCTGTTCTTCAGCAGGGGACTGTTCCGCTTCCTGCGTCGGTGTCAGATCAGGCGTCGGCGTGGGTTTTGGCGCGGTGGATTTCAGACGGTAGACAACAATCTCGCAGTTGGCGACAAAGCGGGCATCAATGCCGGTTGTGCCGACACCGTTTGTGATGTCCAGCGTGAATTCATCGCCGACCTGGTGTCTGCCGCGCAGATACTCTGTTGCCATTGCCGGTGTGTAGGAAGCGCCGAAGAAGTAGTAGACCTGTCCGCCATGCGAATGGCCGGCCAGGAAATAATCGGTCAGGTCACCTGGTACCCTGGAGGCTGTGTCCGGAGTGTGGCACAGGGCAATCACATAGCTTTCCGGTGAAACGTTGGAATATGCCGCCTGGATATCCTGCATGCCGTT
>JAUNJW010000090.1 GCA_030533035.1 Erysipelotrichaceae bacterium | reverse complement strand
CGTTTTCATTGCCGAACCAGCCTCTTGTGCTTCCTTTGTCTGTTTCGCCATGGCCCGGCAGGTCATACGTGACAACACCGATTCCCCTGGTGGTCAGGTATTCAGCGAAATCCTTATATCGTCTCTGGTGCTCCTGCATGCCGTGCACAATAAACACAGCCGCTTTTACGTTGCTTTCCGGCCGGTATACCGTATAAGCAAGTTTTCTGTTCATATTATTTGCTCCTGTTTCTTTTCTGATATTGTATCATTATCTCGACACTCGGGATGAAGGAAACAGAAAATGAAACTATGCGGCATCACGGCGGAATACAATCCGCTTCATAACGGACACATCTATCACATTCAGAAAGCCCGCGAGCTCAGCGGCTGCGATGTTCTGATGGCAGTCATGAGCGGCAATTTCGTGCAGCGCGGTGAACCGGCTGTCATTGACAAATGGCAGCGGGCGGAAGCTGCCCTCAGAAACGGCATCGACATTGTGATTGAGCTCCCCTATATCTATGCCACCCAGAGCGCCTCCCGCTTCGCTTCCGGAGCCGTCTCGCTTCTGAAGAAAGCCGGCGCGGAAAGCATCTGCTTCGGCTCTGAATGCGGCAATCCCGAAAACCTCATGGAGATCGCTTCCGCCCCGGTCAATCCCGACCATCTGCGGGAAACGATGAGCGGCGGCATGTCCTTCCCGCAGGCCTACAGCCTGCTGACGGCAGAAATGGAGCCAAATGATATTCTTGCCGTATGCTATCTGAAAGCCATGGAAGGAACCGGGATCAGACCTCTGATTGTCCGGAGAACCGGCGGTTATCTGGACGAGGAACTGACGGAAAACGCCAGCGCGATGGCAATCCGCAAAGCTTTGTATAACAGGCAGTCCGTTGAAGGCTCGACGGTGATGGCAGAGCAGCTCAGCAGGTCCACGCTTGCCTTCTGGCCTGCCTATTACCCCTATCTGCGGACGCTGCTGCTGACCACACAGAGGGAGCGTCTTTCGGAAATGTTCCTGTTTTCCGAAGGGATCGAAATCCATCTGAAGAACTGCGCCGCTGAAAACGACACCTGGGAAGGATTCCTGAATGCCGCCGTCAGCCACCGCTATACGGCCGGCCGCATCCGCAGGACATGCCTGCAGGCAATGTGCCAGGTCACAAAACAGGAAGTTTCCCGGCTGAATGAGCCGGATATCCGGATCCTCGCCTTCAATGACAGAGGCCGGGCATACCTGAAGGAAATGAAAAAGAAAGAGATCCCCTTCGCTTCCCGGTTCGCGGCTGTCAATGAAAGACAGCGTGAACTGGAATACAGGACATCTCTTGTCTACGCTTCGGTATTTGCAGAAAAGGACAGAAACAGGATCCTTGATCAGGAGATCAGGGGAGCCCTGTACATTCAGGGATAACAAAAGCCGCTGGCTGCAGCGGCTTTTTGAGTCCTTTATTCCTCTGACGGGATAATGACGTTGTGGTAGACCTTGTTGACGTCGTCGACTTCGTTCAGCATGTCCATCAGCTTGTGGAATGCTTCAATGTCTTCGGGATCCGTCAGTTCGACATATTCATTCGGCAGCATTGTTGCTTCGCAGGTGTCGAATTCAACACCCGGGATCAGCGCTTCAATGGCTTCCTGAGCTTTGCCGAAGTCCTGGAAGGTTGTCTTGACAGTCATTTCACCGTCTTCGACTGTGATGTCCTGGACATCAACTTCCGCTTCCATCATCGCATCAAGCATAGCCTCTTCGTCTTCATACGGGAAAACGAACAGACCGACATTCTCATAATTGAATGAAACAGCACCGGCATTGGCGATCTTGGCGCCGCGGCTCTTGTTGAAAGCTGTCTTGACACCGGTCAGTGAACGGTTTGTGTTGTCAGTCAGACAGTCAACGATTACTGTGCTGCCGCCGGGACCGAAGCCTTCATAACGTGCTTCGTCGTAAGTTTCGTTGTCACCGCCCTTAGCCTTGTCAATCGCTCTCTTGATGACGTCAGCGGGGATCTGGTTCGACTTTGCCTCGGCGATCTTTCTCTTTAATGCGAGGTTCATATCCGGATCAGGGACACCGCTCTTGGCTGCGATGTACAGCTCTTTTCCAAATCTTGAATACAGTTTGGATTTGATTGCCGCTGTCTTTGCCATTGAGGCTGCGCGGACTTCATGTGCTCTTCCCATTAAGATACTCCCTTCATTTTTAACGCGAACATTATATCAAATCATTGAATTCTTGTGAACATATTTTACCTCTGCCCCATGCATGGCCAAGTTCACATATTTTTCAGATATCTTCCACACAGAAGACAGTCCGGACGCATAGCATAGCATCGTAAGAGGTATGGATATGAAGAAAAAGCTGGCAGGACTGGCGGTGCTCGCCCTCATGCTGGGCGGCTGCGCAGTCAGCGCAAAAGAAGAACCGGCCGTATACAGCGGCACCGTCATAAGCAGCGACGACGAGAGCACCGTGATCAGGATCGATTCAGAAATATGCTCAGAAGGAGATGAAACGGCTTCAGAGACAGATCTGCACAAAGGTGAAACTGTCAGGCTGGACGGTTCGGAAAACCTGCTGATCTTTGACGGCGACAGGATTATGTCAGCCGGTGAGCTCATGGACAGGGAAAAGGTTGTCATTACGTTCTCAAAGAATAAAACTGTGATGCATACGCTTGATGAAGCCAATTAAAATTCAAAGCATTGTCTGTCATGCAGGCGCTGCATGTGCTACAATATCTGTGAATTTTCAGAAGGAACAATCATGTCAACATATGTGATCAGTGATCTTCATGGCTGCAAGGAAGAATTTGACGCCATGATGGATTTAATACAATTCAGTGAATATGACGAGCTGTGGATTGTCGGCGATGTCTGCGACCGGGGAAAGTATTCCATTCCCCTGCTGCAGGAGATCATGTCGCATGATAATATGCATCTGATTTTCGGCAACCACGATGTCTGGCTGGCCCGCTACTGCCAGGAGCTGATTGACGCCAAGAAGGACAACAACTCGATCGACATGACCGACGACCTGATGTGCTGGCTCCATTACAACGGCGGCTACACGACAATGGATCAGTTCATGGACCTGGATTTCCCGGAATGCTATGACATCAAGCTGTATCTGGAAGACAAGCTGCTCTACAAGTATCTCAAGGTCAACGGCAGAAAGTTCCTGCTCGTCCATGCCGGCATCACCGAAGAGTTCGCCGGCCCCAAGATCCGCGTGTCCCAGATTCCCGAACAGATTCTGGTCTGGGCCCATATCGGCATCGATGACAACCCGGTTGAAAACGCGACACTGATCGTCGGCCATTCGCCGACATTCCTGTACGGTCCGGAATATGAAGGAAAGATTGTCCATGGCAAGGACGATACGATCCTTCACATCGACTGCGGCTGCGTCTTCGGCAGAGCCCTCGGCTGCGTCCGCCTCGATGATATGCAGGAATTCTACGTTCCTTCCACCTACCCTCTGCCCGGCAGAAGACACTGATAACCAGACGGTCTGCATATTGCAGGCCGTTTTTTTATACCCGCGCAAAAGAAAAAAGGCTTGTCAGCCTCTGATGAATCATCAGGGTTTTCAAGCCTTTTCAGGTGAGTATTGCTTATTTCAGTGTTGCAGCGCAGAGAGCTTCGACATCTTCCATTGTGTCGCACTCAACAGCCTTGGCTGCGAGATCCTGCATTTCAGCATAGCTGAGGCCGTTGATGATCTGGCGGGCCTTGAGGATGGATGTTGCGGACATGGAGAATTCGTCGAGTCCGAGACCGAGCAGCAGCGGAGCAGCTGTTTCGTCACCGGCCATCTCACCGCACATACCGCACCACTTGCCATTCTTGTGAGCGCCGTCGATTGTCATCTTGATGAGGCGGAGAATGGACGGGTTCAGCGGCTGGTACAGATAGGAGACAGGCTGGCTCATTCTGTCAGCGGCCATGGAGTACTGGATCAGGTCGTTTGTGCCGATGGAGAAGAAGTCTGCATACTTGGACAGCTTGTCAGCCAGAACAGCAGCAGCCGGGATTTCGATCATGCAGCCGACTTCAACGTCGTCGCCGACCTTGACGCCTTCAGCGATCAGTTCAGCACGGGCAGCTTCGTAGCAGGCCTTTGCATCCTTGAATTCCTGGACTGTAGCGATCATCGGGAACATGATGCAGAGCTTACCGTAAGCGGATGCTCTGAGCAGCGCTCTCAGCTGGGTGCGGAAAATGTCTTTTCTCATGAGGCAGAAACGGACAGCACGGACGCCGAGGAACGGGTTCAGTTCTTCTTCGAATTCATAGTACTTCAGCTTCTTGTCGCCGCCGATGTCGAGTGTACGGATGACAACAGGCTTGCCTTCCATTGTCTCGAGAACTGCCTTGTAAGCTTCATACTGTGTGTCTTCATCGGGCCAGTCTTCGCTCTTCATGTAGAGGAATTCTGTACGGAACAGACCGACGCCTTCGCCGCCGTTCTCAACAACGCCTTCAGCATCCTTCGGGGAGCCGATGTTGCCGACGAGCAGGACTTTGTGGCCGTCTGTGGAAACGGATGCCTGGTCCTTCAGAGCCTTGAGAGCTTCTTTCTGAGCCTTGAATTCTTCACCCATCTTTGTGTATTCAGCTACCTGCTCAGCTGTCGGATTCAGGATGACTTCGCCATTGAGGGCGTCGAGGATGACTTCGTCGCCTTCTTTTGCAGCATCGAGAATTCCTGTAACGCCGACGACTGCCGGAATTTCAAGGGAACGGGCCATGATGGCACTGTGGCTTGTACGGCCGCCGATTTCAGTTGCGAAACCCTTTGCGAATTCCTTGTTCAGGGAACCTGTGTCGGAAGGTGTGAGGTCCTTGGCAACGATGACAACCGGTGTGTCGATTGTAGCCAGGTTCGGGATGACCTTGCCGCAGAGGTTGCACTTCAGACGGAATGTAACGTCCTTGATGTCAGCCGCTCTTTCTCTCATGTAGGCATCTTCCATGGATTCGAAGATTGTAACCATCATGTTAGCAACCTGCTCAGTTGCATATTCAGCGTTGACACTGTCATTCTTGATCATGTCTTCGATCTGGGAACGGAGTTCCGGATCGTTTGCCATCATCAGGTGTGCATCGAAAACTGCGAGTTCTTCAGCAGCCAGAGACTTGGAAGCGACTTCCTTGATCTTTTCAATGTCAGAGACTGTCTTGACGAAAGCAGCATCGAGCTTGGCGAGCTCTTCTTCCGGGTTGGCATTCTTCATTACGATGTCAAGAACCGGCTGTTCGAGTTTGTAGACTTTTGCAATAGCAATACCCTGTGAAGCAGCAATACCTTTCAGCATTCTTAATAACCTCCTCAATGCATTTCTTCACAATGTCCCTTTTTATGGATGTATCTGTAAGCGCTTACGGCATTATATTCATTTTCCGGCAAAATGAAGCAGCATACTTCAGATTCGACATATGAGTCAGATTCCTTGCGGATGCTGCGTACTTTCCTTTCCAATGATCAGACCGTTTTCCGTGATTACGTGTCAGCCTTTTCCGGGACACTCCTTGAGGTAATTTTAACACATGAAATTGATTGTCTCAACTACCGGAAATGTCAACAGGGAGCTGAGAACGCGGGTTTTTCCGCTCTGCCGCAGGCGGTCTCAGGCCAGATCCAGGCAGTGCAGGAACTCATCAACCGCCTTGTGCTTCAGCCGGTAATACTGGGACTGTGAGAAATACATGCGGTACCATCCCTTCCGGGGAATTTCAAGAAAGTCTTTGGTCGCGATCAGGCGGGTGTAAGGGCAGCAGTCCGCGAGCGTCCTATCCATCAGCATCTTCATCTCCAGGTCATCACGGAGCGCTTCCGTCCGGATGCTGCGGCCGGCCGCCGCCTCGATGTCCAGACGCCGCCTGCTGGAGCGGTAAACGTCGCCGATGCGGTACATGAGATTCAGCTTCTGCTGCCAGGTTAGTGTGTTTTCAGTCATGGTTCTGACCTCCGCCTTTCACTGTAAGGAGAAAAAACGGCACTTTTTGTTACAAAAGATGTAACACGCGGAAAAAGTGATTCTGTTTGCCGCCCTTATGGACAGTATGATAGAATCTAACCAGTATTTTTCTTACCAAGGAGTTCAGATGTCACAGAAAACAGTTTCAACGCTTTCTGGCAAACATATAGTGATCTCAATCCTGCTGATTGTCTGTGTCCGCCTGCTGGCCATTCTGACAGACCGTTTTGTTGTCCAGGAGGCCATTGCCCTCATGTTCGGGGTCAACATATGCACGGCGGCGCTGATTGTATACAACTGGAAGCTGATTGAGCGCCATACCGGCAGAATCAACAAAAACCCCGGTGACACGCTGCTGTTCACGGCGATCGGCATCGCTGCCTACGCCGTATGGGCTTGGGTCTCGGTTTCCTTCCTGAAAGCTGACATGATGCTGCCGGAAAACCTGGCCCTGATCGGCATCGGCTACGCCCGCCCGGGCATGATGATCGCTTTCTCCATTATGGAGGCGTGCATGCTCAACATCGGCTTCAAGAACCTGACCGACCGGCTGGATGTGCGCAACAAGGAGCTGCAGGCGATTCTGTTCTCGGCGGTCCTGTTCGGCCTGCTGATGACAGTCGTCTTCACCCCCTTCCAGCTGCTGCTCTGGATCCGCACTTACCTGTACTGGCTGATCACGACAGCCATCCTGTCATACCTTTACAACCAGTCGCATTCGATTATCCCGGGTATCGTGGCCGTCACGCTTGTGCATCTGGCCATCATGATTCTCTCAATGCTCTGAAACAGGCTGACGCCTGTTTTCTTTTTGCCATGAAAAAAAGCAGCCGGAGCTGCTTTTCTGGATTCTATGTCAATCTTCCGGTTCCACTTCGATCAGGCCGTAGCCGGCGCTGGATCTTCTGTAGACGACGGAAATTCTTCCGCTTTCCTCATCGGTGTAAATGTAGAAGTTGTGGCCTGACAGTTCCATCTGCATGATGGCATCGTCCAGTGTCATTTCATCAGCTGTGATTGTCTTTGTCCTGACCGGAATGTCGTTGGCCGGGTTCTCGGCAATTTCCGCTTCCTCGATGAATGCCTTGGCGAGATGCTCACGGTGCTTTTTGGAAAGTCTGGTCTTCTGTCTGCGGATCTGATCTTCAAGCTTGTCGATGGCGCTGTCGAGGGCAGCGTAGAAGTCGTTTTCAACGACTTCTGCTCTCAATATGCCTACTTTGGTGGGAATTGTCACCTCAACTTTCTCAGAGTCCGGATAGACGCGTGCGACTACCCTTGCAATGGTGTCGGAATTGATCAGAAGGTACTTGTCCAGATTTGACAGCTTCCTTTCGATGCTTTCCTTCATTGCGTCAGATACTTCGATGTTTTTTCCAACAATTTCAAACCGCATATTCTGCCTCCATTTCTACTGCATATTGCGGCAAACGGAAAGAAACCTTTCCGGAGATATTCAATGATTTTTCTGGTATATCTATCTGCTTTCATTTTAACCGATATCCCCTGAAAAACCCATATGTAATTCTGAAATTTCCAAAAAAGAAAACAGTCCCCATGAGCACTTCAGGCGGGACTGCTGTCGATCTGTTTCAGCCAGCTGTAGACGACTGTCATGGCATAGGAATCCATGCCGCAGTAAGCTTTGAGGTTTTCAATGATCTCCTCTTTGTTTTCCGGATGGTCGGAAAGATCGAGGCTGCGCCACTGGAATACCGCGTCCATTCCCTGCTGGATATCAAGGTCCTGGTAGCCGGGATCATCCATCATGTTCATGATCATCTTGAGCGACCACTGACCGCGCATTCTGACATCGTAGATGACGCCGCTTTCAAAGGGCAGCTGCAGATCCTCCATCCGCTCATTGATCTTCAGAAGATCCTCCCTGAGATGGGGGAACAGCTCAGCCAGTTCGCGGATCCGGATCTTTTCCGCACCCTCCGCATTGTAGGCGATCACGGTGCCTTCCGCCGGGATGTCTTTGA
>JAUNJW010000308.1 GCA_030533035.1 Erysipelotrichaceae bacterium | reverse complement strand
GTCTCTTGCGCCTTCCGGTGTGCTTCTGGCAAGAATCGGGGTTTCGATTTCGACGAAGCCCTTTTCATCGAGGACTCTTCTGGCGACCATGCATACCTTGTGGCGCAGGATCATATTCTTCTGAAGAACCGGTCTCCTCAAGTCAAGATAGCGGTATTTCAGTCTTGTGTCTTCGTTTGTGTCAGTGTCGTCGGCGATATTGATCGGCGCCGTTTCGGCACGGTTGACAATCGTGACTTCCTCAGCCAGCACTTCGATTTCACCGGTGGCGAGCTTCGGGTTTGCCTGGCCTCTGGCCGCGACTGTGCCTCTGACCTGCAGGATGTATTCATTTCTGACATCCTTTACTTTTTCAGCCATTGTCTCATCAAAGGTTACCTGGACAATGCCGCTGCGGTCACGCAGGTCAATGAAGACCAGCGAACCGAGATTTCTTCTTTTGGCGACCCAGCCGATCAGGGTGACTTTCCTGCCCTCATCGCATAAACGCAGGGTGCCGTTTGCGCATGTGCGTTCCATTTTTATTCTGCCTCCCATTTCTTCAGCTGTTCCAGAAGTTCTTCATTCTTCACTGTCAGCTGTGTCTTGCTTGATGAATTCTTGAGATTCATGGTGCCGGCTGCGACTTCATCCTCACCGAGAATCACAATGTATCTGGCCATCGCCCTGTCAGCGCTCTTGAACTGCGCCTTGAGGGATCTCTTGACAAGGTTGCCCTCGGCGCAATAGCCGGCGTTTCTCAGGACAGAAAGTGTTTTGAGAACACTGTCGCCGACGTTTCCCAGACCGATGACATAGACATCGCACTGGTTTTCTTCCGGGAACGGATAGCCTTCTTCCGATGCCAGGGCAATCAGTCTCTCCAGACCGATCGCGAAGCCGATACCGCTCATTTCCGGGCCGCCGTAATACTCAACGAAGTGGTCATACCTGCCGCCGGCGAAGATGGTTGCCTGGGCGCCGGAGTCGGGTCTTGTCGAAACGACTTCAAAGACGGTGTGCGTATAGTAGTCAAGGCCTCTGACAAGCCTTTCGTCAATTTCATACGGAATGCCGAGCGCGTCCAGGCAGGACAGCACGCGGTCAAAATAATTCCTTGATTCTTCATTGAGATATTCAGAAAGCTTCGGGGCCGTCGCCATGCACTCCCTGTCATGGTCAACCTTGCAGTCAAGAATACGCAGCGGATTCTGCTCATAGCGGCGTTTGCAGTCGCCGCAGAGTTCCTCCAGGTGCGGTTCAAAGTGCTTTCTGAGCGCTTCCCTGTAAGCGGCTCTTGATTCGTCATCGCCCAGGGTGTTGATCAGGACCTTGATGGAGGAAATGCCCATTGCCTTGACGATGTCATAGCCCAGGGCAATTGTCTCAGCGTCGATTTCCGGTGTCTTGGCGCCGATGTTTTCAACGCCGAACTGGGTGAACTGGCGCTGTCTGCCCTTCTGCGGTCTTTCATGACGGAACATGGCGCCGATGTAATAGAATCTCGCCGGCATTTCCATCGAGCCGTAGAGCTTGTGCTGGTCAAAGGCACGGATGACACCGGCTGTTCCCTCCGGTCTCAGGGTATAGGATTCCGAACCCATGGTGAAGGTGTACATTTCCTTGTTGACCATGTCCGAGGAATCGTTCTCACGCTTGAAAACGGAAGTGTCCTCAAAATACGGTGTTCTGATTTCACGGTAGCGGTAGAGAGATGTCTTCTCTCTGATGACCCTTTCCACATCATGCCATTTGTTGATGTCAGCCGGCAGGATGTCATAGGTTCCTCGCGGTGTCTGATAGCTCATAGCCTTCCTCCTTGTACAAAAAAACGTCCTTTCTCAAGGACGCATATATGCGCGGTACCACCTTGGTTCGCAGCAGAGCCTGCTGCGCACTCAGTCCTTAACGCGGAATACGGATCCTCCTACTGTCATTTCAGAAGATCTTCTCACGGGTGTCTGTCCGCTGCGCCTGCCCAATGCTTTCACCGTACCATTGTCGCTTCTTATGCCGGCTTTCAGCGGGTTTTCCCGGTCACTGAATTTGTATACCTAAGGATTATATCCGTTTTTGCCGGCGTGCACAAGACAGAATCTCACCGCGGTTCAGACCGGCCGGTTTCAGCAGTTCCATTTCACCCTGAGCGCCCGGCCCTCTTCGGCCTGGGGCGTCTTTTCCAGCAGATCCGCGAAGTCTTTCAGCGCCTCTTCCGCTTTCCGGATGACGGCAGTTTCAGCGGCGGGATCACAGACTGAATACGCATATGCCATCACCCCGTACAAAACAAAGCCGAGAGCGCTGGACGGTGTTGTGATTACAGCGGCGCCCGTTGACACTGCCCTCAAAGCAGCCTGTACAGCGGGGTTCTTTTCCTTTGCAGCGGCTGTGCGGACCTCCCGTATCACCGCTTTGATCTTTTCTTTTCCCTGTTTTGAAAGATCGGGATGATCCAGCAGACAGATCATTTCTTTCACCATTGCGGAATTCTCTTCGCTGCAGGCCGGAAGTATATATTTTTCCGAACAGGCATGCACCCATCCAAGGACTGTTTCCAGATCCCTTGCTTCAATCAGTCCCATGAGTCTCTGCACATCGGAATTGTTCATGTCG
>JAUNJW010000307.1 GCA_030533035.1 Erysipelotrichaceae bacterium | reverse complement strand
CGGCCTGCCCTTCTATGAGATGTTCGCGCCCCTGGAAGGCAATGACAAAGTCTATACCATCGAACAGGCAAAGGATTATCTGGTTGAACTGTTCTCCACCTTTGACCAGGAGGAGACCGACATGATCGCAAGAGCCTTCGATGAGTCCTGGATTGACTTCTATCCTCATGAAGGAAAAGTCGGCGGCGCCTTCTGCGCGGAAATGCCGACCATCGGCGAAAGCAGAATCCTGACAAACTATGACGGAGCGCTCGGCGATATCGTCACCCTCGCCCATGAGCTGGGCCATGCCTTCCACAACCACTGCTTAAGAGACAACTCCATCCTCAACCTGGATATCTCGATGCCGGTTGCCGAAACAGCCTCCACCTTCAATGAAGTGGTCGCCATGAACGCCGCGATCAAAGCGGAAAAAGACCCCATCGCCAGACGCGCGCTGATAGAAAGCCAGCTGTCCGACGCCAACCAGATCATCTGCGACATCTATTCCAGATATCTCTTTGAAACAGCTGTCTTTGAAAACAGGGAAAAAGAATTCATGTTCGCTGACAAGCTGTGCGAACTCATGCTCGAAGCGCAGAAAACAGCATATGGCGACGGTCTCGACCACAGCTGTCTGCATCCGTACATGTGGGCGTGCAAATCCCATTACTACAGCGGAAACCTCAGCTTCTACAACTTCCCGTATTCCTTCGGCGGCCTGTTCTCAAGAGGCCTCTACGCGAAATATCTGGAAGAAGGTCCTTCCTTTGTGCCGCTTTACAAGAAGCTGCTGAAGGCAACAGGAACCACCACGGTCGAAGGCGCTGCCGCAGTTGCCGGCATTGACCTGACCGACATCAATTTCTGGAGAGCGTCCCTGCAGATACTCGCCGATGAAATCGATGAGTTCATCGAGCTCTGCAAGTAATCCATAAACATTGACAGGCCCCGGATCATTCCGGAGCCTGTTTTTCTTATCTCTTCTTTTTTCCTGCTTTTTCGATCACGGCTTTGTATGGCATGACCATTCCTTCGGTCATCCGGCCGCCGATCTTCTTTCTCAGTTTCTGATTTCTCATCATTCCGCCGACCAGATACATGGCCGCTGTCTTTGCTTTGTGTTTCTGGGGGAAGGAATCATAGAATCCGTTTTTCTTATAGAATTCATGATCCGCCTTCATCAGTCCCTGCATCTGCCAGATCAGGTCGCGGAAAATTGTCAGTCCGCCCACACCCCAGAAGTTCTTCGGAGGCTGATAGTGATGCACCGAAGCGTAGGCAAGACGGGCCGCGGTCTGGTCAGTCTCACGGTCCGGATCATTTTCACTGCAGGCGATGCCGGCCAGGAAATTGCCGCCGACTTCCGCCCTTGCCTCGATTACATTGAGCAGGTTTCTTTCCTCACTCAGGACGCCGTCAATCAGATATGCGACCGGTTTGCCCATGGTCACGGTCCGGTGGCCGTTGCAGAACTGGCGGTCATCATAAAGCTTGAAGCGGTATCCCATGGAATGGTCTTTGATTTCAAAGGCATAGACCGTCGCATCGGCTGTCTGAATATTCTCACGTAAGAACGTGTCGAAACCGTCTTTGTAAATGCACTTTCCGTCAGCGGCGCAGTTAAAGCAGCCAAGACAGCCGCCGGCAAACGGAAACTCCCTGAGATTGACAGTCTTTGTATGCATCGGCACTTTCTTTTCAAAGCGCTCAATCATTGCTTTGAGGCGGACAGAATTCTCATCATAGTCTGTCACAATCACACAGGTGCCGGTTTTATGGACCGCGTCTTCAGACGGCGCGGAAGCTGTCTTCAGTTCTTTGGAAGTTTCCTTCCTGACATAAGGCTCATAACAATGATTCTCCATATTCCAGAGGACATAATGGAAGAAGGCTTCCGCTTCCTTCTGCCCTTTTTTTGCCATGAGATCTTCCATGTCGGCTGACAGGCCCCTGATATACTTCAGTTCCATGTCACCGCAATTGTCTTCAATGAACTGGTGGGCCGTCGTGTCATAGAAATGTTTCGAGGTGGTCAGCTGGGTGGCGTACTTTCCTTTGAGAATCTCTGTGTGTTCCTTCATCAGCTCAATGAACCTGTGGAGCTGGGAAGGCACCAGGAATGTATATACCGGGTAGCAGAAAAGAATCAGATCCGCTTTCTTCAAAGCTTCCTCACAGGAGGAAAAATCCTTTTCATACTGTTTTATTCTCTGGGAAACATCCAGTTTTTCAAAGGTGATATGGGGAAAGAGCTTTTCAATATACAGAACTGTCTGCAGGGTAATGCTGTCTTTGCCGGAAGGCGAGCCGTTTAAAACAAGAACGTTCATAAATATGTCCTCTCATTTCTGAATGAATTGTGATCAGATGAAATCGTCATCTATATTTTACATGATTATTATCCGGTATGCCCGCTCTTAAATATCTTCTTCATGAATCAGGCTGCCTGGGTGCGGCCAATGAGACCTTTCAAAAAGACAGGCTCATTTTCTGAACCTGTCTGCTGTCAAGACTGCTTTCTCATTTGAGAACTGCTTATTTCAGTCCGTCCATCTTCTTGTATATATCGCCCCGCGGCCCGGCATAAAGCGTAGAAATCACAACAATTCTGCC
>JAUNJW010000306.1 GCA_030533035.1 Erysipelotrichaceae bacterium | reverse complement strand
AGAAAGCATCACCCTCAAAGGGATTGATCGCGGAAGATTTTCCATACGTCGCAATCGCCAGGGACTACGAAGCGGCCGGCGCTGCCGCCGTCTCGGTGCTGACCGAGCCGAAATGGTTTCTCGGGTCGCTGAAATATCTGAAAGAGATCAGTGAAAACGTAAAGATCCCGGTGCTGCGCAAGGATTTCACCGTCGATGAATACATGATTTATGAAGCCAAAGTCAACGGCGCGGCAGCTGTTCTGCTGATCGTCGCGGTGCTGGATGATGACCAGCTTGCCGGGTATCTGCGGACTGCCCATGAACTGGGAATGGATGCCCTTGTGGAAGCGCATGATGAGCAGGAAATTGAAAGAGCGGTAAAAGCAGGCGCTGTGATCATCGGCGTGAACAACCGCAATCTGCGCGATTTCACGGTCGATCTCAATAACTCGGTCCGCCTGAGAAGCAGGGTTCCCGGAAACATTCTGTTTGTGGCGGAAAGCGGGATCCGGACCAGGAAGGATATCGAAGTGCTGGAACAGGGAAAAATCAGCGGCGTCCTGATCGGGGAAACGCTGATGCGGTCTGAAAACAAAAAAGAAATGCTTGATGAACTGAAAGGGAAAAGGTGAACAGTATGATCAGGGAAGCAATTGTCAAAATCGTCAGTAAAGGGGATCTCACATATGATGAGGCCTATACCGTCATGAACGAAATCATGTCCGGTGAGACAACCCCCACCCAGAACGCGGCCTTTCTGGCCGCGCTGTCAACCAAATCCACCAAGGCGGAAACCATTGCCGAAATCTCCGGCTGCGCCGAAGCCATGCGTGAACATGCCACACCGGTGGAGCATCCCGGAATGGAAGTGCTTGAAATTGTCGGCACCGGCGGTGACAATTCCAATTCATTCAACATTTCCACAACCGCCGCGTTTATCATCGCGGCCGCCGGCATCCCCGTCGCCAAGCACGGCAACCGGGCGGCGTCTTCCTTAAGCGGAACCGCAGATCTCCAGGAAGCGCTCGGCGTCAATATCCACCAGGATCCGGACAAGGCGGGAAAGCTTCTTGAACAGACAGGCATCTGTTTCTTCTTTGCCCAGAAATATCATGCGGCCATGAAATATGTCGGCGCCATCCGCCGTGAACTCGGCTTCAGAACCGTGTTCAACATTCTCGGGCCTCTGACCAATCCGGCGAAACCGGAATACTTCGTGCTCGGCGTCTATGATGAATACCTGGCGGAACCGATTGCCAAGGTTCTTGACAAGCTCGGCGTAAAGCGCGCGTTTGTCGTGTACGGCCAGGAAAAGCTCGATGAGATTTCCTCGTGCGGAAAGACCACGGTCTGCGAGCTCAAAGACGGCTACTACCGCACCTTCACCATCACCCCGGAACAGTTCGGCTTCCCGCGCGGTTCAAAAGATGAACTCAAAGGCGGCACACCCGAAGAAAACGCAGAGATCACCAGAGGCATTCTCAGGGGACAGATTGAAGGCACAAAGCGCAATACAGTTCTGATGAATGCCGGCGCCGCCATTTATGTCGCCGGCCGGGCTGACTCCTTTGAAGAGGGCGTCAGGAAAGCGGAAGAGATCCTTGACAGCGGCCGGGCATACCAGGTGATGGAAGACTATATCCGCCTGTCCAACGTATGACGAAGGTGAAGATCTGCGGCCTGCGCCGCATGGAGGACATTGAAGCCGTCAGCCTGTACCGGCCCGACGCCTGCGGTTTTATCCTTTCGCAGCCGTTTCGAAGATATGTCCCGAAAGAACAGCTGACACAGCTGAAAGCGAAGCTGGATGAAAGAATCACCGCCTTCGGAGTTTTTGTCAATGAACCGCTGAGCACGGTTGAAGAATATGTCAGGGAAGGCCTGATTGACGCGGTCCAGCTCCATGGCGAAGAGGATGACAGTTATATAAAGGCTCTCAGAAAAGACTTCCCCGGCCTGACGGTGATGAAGGCCTTCACCGTCAAATCCGAAGAAGACCTTGAAAAGGCGGCTGCCAGCAGCGCTGACCTGGTCCTGCTCGATTCGGGAAAAGGCACCGGAAAGACATTCCGCTGGGAGCTGCTTAAAGAGTTCAGCCGGCCTTACGTGCTTGCCGGCGGCCTGAATCCGGACAATGTGCAGGATGCGCTGAAGACACTTCACCCCTATGGCATTGACACCAGTTCCGGGGTTGAGACGGACGGTTTCAAAGACAGTGAAAAAATCAGGCTCTTCATCGAAAGAGCACGGAAGGAGATATGACATGAGCAATCCCAGAGGAAGATTCGGAATACACGGCGGCCAGTATATTCCGGAAACTCTCATGAACGCCGTCATCGAGCTGGAAGCGGCTTATGACCGGTATAAAGATGATCCGGAATTCAACCGTGAGCTCAATGATCTGTTCAACAATTATGCCGGCCGGCCTTCACGCTTGTATGAGGCAAAAAGAATGAGCGCCGATCTTGGCGGCGCAAAAATATACCTGAAGCGGGAAGACCTGAACCATACCGGCGCCCATAAGATCAACAACGTCCTTGGCCAGGCGCTGCTGGCGAAAAAGATGGGCAAGACACGTCTGATCGCCGAAACCGGCGCCGGCCAGCACGGCGT
>JAUNJW010000089.1 GCA_030533035.1 Erysipelotrichaceae bacterium | reverse complement strand
GCTATGAGAAACCGGTCATGGTCGTTGAAAACGGTCTTGGCGCCTATGACACCGTCGAGGAAGACGGTTCCATCCATGATCCGTTCAGAATCGATTATTACCGTGAGCACATCAAAGCCATGGACAGAGCAATCCAGAACGGCGTCGATCTGATCGGTTATACCACCTGGGGCTGCATCGACGTTGTCTCCGCCGGCACCGGTGAAATCAGAAAGAGATACGGCTTCATCTATGTCGATGTTGACGACCAGGGTAACGGCACCCTCGACAGATCCCGGAAGGATTCCTTCTACTGGTATAAAAAAGTCATCGAAAACAACGGTGACGTTGAAAATCTCTGACCTTTGACGCAAAGAGCCGCAGCTGATGAAACAACACATCAGTCTGCAGCTCTTTTTTTCTGTTTAAATTTCCTGGATCCTGAAACGGGAGTAGCGGTGGACCGGCCTGTCAAAATACTTGTCCTGGCCTGTCTCCGAGAAAATTTCGGCATAGACGGTCAGCACCATGTTTTCGATGTTGCGGATCTTTCCGGAGATATAGCTGACTGCTGCCAGTTCTCCCTTTTCATTGATCATGAACATCATCTGGGCCGTGCCGCGCAGATCATTGAGAACTGCCGTGATCAGCTCTTCATCCGGATGGTCCACGGTGAAGGTCTTGTTTTCGTAGGAGGAGAAGAAGATCAGCTTCGCGATCTTTTCTTCTTCATACAGTCTTCTGCCTTCAGCGATGATTTTCTTATCGACGATATCCTTGTCCCTTAACTGTGTCAGGGCCGGATCCTCCGGTTCCTTTATTGTTTCAGGAACTTCAGGCTCTTCTTTCGTCTCATCAAAAATCATGATATCCACGCCGGTTTCATGCGGGTGCCCTTCCGAGCGGAAGACAGGCCTTGAAAGCATTTCATTCAGATATTCTGAATCTGTAATGAACTTCGGAGTGGCGTCGAAATGATCCTTCTTCACGCCGTCTTTCGGAAAATAGCCGTTGTTTTCGACAAACAGATGACAGTGCTTTCCTTCCGCGTCCGTGCCTTCAAAGATATACTTCGCGCACATATGGCGTAAGCCGGAAGCGTCGGTGACCTGGACGTCGGCGGCGCCGGGCATGACCCTGCCTTTGAAATACGGTGAATCAACAGTTCCCCCGAACGGGATAAAAGTCACTTTCGCTGTTTCTGTATCCAGGCGGCTGATTTCCGAACGGTTGATGATGATATGGAATGTCATGATTTTCGCGCTCATGATGAAAGATCCTTTCTTTGCTTGATTTAATCATACCGCAGTTTGCTCAGGAAAAGTTCTCCTTTACCTTTTCATAAAACAGCCGGGCTGCCCGGCTCATCGGCCGGTACTGCTTGCAGGCAAAGACAAGCCGGCGGGTGACGGGCGGATCGAGCGGCACAAATGTCAGTAAGGAAGACTCATGGGTGCTGATCAGACCCTCCAGGGTAAGGATCGCCCCGATTTCATGTTCCGCCAGAATGGCCAGGTTGAAAATCAGGTTGCCGGTCGCGGAGACATTGAAATGCTCAGGCGGAATGCCGATCATTTCCGCAACCTGCTTTTCATTCATGTTCCGTCTGGTTGTCAGGATCAGGGGAAGATCGTACAGGTCAGACGCGGAAACTGTCTTCTTTGCGGCCAGGGGATGATCTTTGCGGATGACAATACCCATCCGGTCGGCGGAAGGCATGGCAGTCACTTCGCAGCCGTCCGGACTGAACGGTTCCACGACCACCGCGAAATCGATTGCGCCGCGGTTGAGCCTTTCATAGACGTCATCCATGGTGCCGCTGTGGAAATGAAAAACCACATGGGGATATTCTTTTCTGAAATCAGCGATTACCAGCGCCAGGCTGTGCAGGGAAAGGCTCTCCGCCGCCCCGATATAAATATCGCCGTGCACTTCCGATGTGCCCTCGCTGAGCTGTGCCCCTGTCCTGTCCGCAAGGTCTATGATTTCCTCAGCCCGTGAGCGCAGGAACATTCCCTCTTCCGTCAGAATCATTTTCCTGCCGGAGCGCAGGAAAAGCTGCTTTCCGAGTTCTTTTTCCAGCTCGGCAATCTGATAGGAAAGCGCCGGCTGGGAAATATGCAGGCTGTTCGCGGCGGCGGTCATGTTTTCCTCCGCGGCCACTGCCAGGAAATATCTGAGCGTTCTCAATTCCATAAATTCTTTTTATCATTCTAAATATAACATAAGTATTTCAAATCAGTTGATTTCTGGATTATATTTTGTTTGCAAACAAAAAGAAAGAGGAAGCACATATGAAAAAACAGGGAAACTTCATGTATGTATTAGTCGCCGTGTGTACCTGCCTGATGGCCTGCGGCGCGATGGGAATGGTCAACGCGTACGGCGTCTTCTATAAGCCGATGGCAGACTCAATGCAGGTCGGCCAGGGCTCCATCACCCTGCACATGTCCATTTCCAACCTGATCGTCGGCCTTGGCACACCGTTTGTCGCGAAGATGATTTCCCGCAACGTGCGGATCAAGAATATCCTGATGGCCGGCGCAATCCTGATTATTCTCTCCGGCTTCGGTATCGCCCTGGCCCCGAATACATTGCTGATGAACATCGCGGCGGCTGTCAGAGGCGTGGGTTTCGCGGCTGTCTCCATGATGATTATCACCATGTTCATCGGCAACTGGTTCGTCCGCTACCGCGGCACCCTGACCGGCATTGCCTTAAGCTTCTCCGGCATCGGTTCCGCGATCGCTTCCCCGATCCTTTCAAAACTGATCGAAAGCTTCGGCTGGCAGAGAACCTATATCGGCTATGTCATCTTCATCGTCTTATGCATTATCCCGAGCCTTCTCTTTGTCCCGCTGAAACCGCAGGACATCGGCCTGAGACCCCTTGGCGAAAATGACGCGCAGGAAGGAAATGCCAAAACAGCGCCCGCCAACCTGGATCTTCCCTACACGGCGAAATCCCCGCTGTTCGCGGCCCTGGTCGTGCTCGTCTTATGCATCGTACTGTTAACAAGCCTTTCGCCCCACCTGTCCTCACTGGCCCAGGCTTACGGCTATGCGGCTTCCGCCGGCGCTGCCCTGTTATCCGCTTCCATGATCGGCAATGTCGCCTCCAAGTTCCTGCTCGGTGCCCTTTCCGATAAGATCGGTGCCTTCCGCGGTGTTATCCTCATGCTCGGAACATCCGTTGCCGGCCTGGTGCTCATCCTGCTCAATCCGGGCGGAACACTTCCGCTGATGGCAGGCGGCTTCCTGTACGGCACATGTTTCTCAATCGGATCCCTCGGCATCTCGATGATCACCAGAACCATCTACGGCGATAAGCAGTATGGCCAGGCATACTCTGTCATCACCCTGATGACCAGCGTCGCTTCCGCCATCGGCCTGACCCTGATCGGCTTCCTCTATGACGCGACCGGATCCTACGCGGTTTCCGTCATCGGCGGCATCGTCCTGGCGGCAGTATCGCTTGCCAGCCTGCTGTTCATCCAGAGCCAGGCAAAAAGAAAAGCTGCCTGAACTTCAGATATTAACCAAATGATTCAAAGGGTACCGCGCCGCGGTACCCTCTTTTTGTTTTCAGCCGGTTTTCTATAAGCCCTGTTCACAGAGCCGGCGGACCTTTTCGTCATGGATGACCGTCCCTTTTTCCTTCAGTTCCTCAATCTTCCCCCTGAACTGCGGCAGGTATTTCTCATTGGCAATGAGCATCTCATCCAGCATTGTTATTGCCTGGCGGCCATGGCGGATCAGGGGATTGATCTGGAACGCCTTCACCAGCATGCCGTAATCACCGCTTACCGCCGCGTCAATGACGCACTCCTCCATTGCCTTCATGACCTGCAGCCAGCCTCTTTCCGAAGACTCGAAATCACCCCATGCCAGCGGCGAGGCGCCTGTGGCATTGATGAGGGAACTGACTTCAATGATGCAGTCATGCGGCAGGCAGGAAACAGCTCCCCTGTTCACGGTGTTCACCACCATCAGGCTGCCGGTATTGTTGTAAATGTTATGAATGGTTTCGCAGGCCGCGTCGCTGTAATAAGCACCGCCTCTTTTCTTTAACAGCTCCGGCATCTCATGGAGGGAAGGATCTTTGTAAAGTTCAAAGAGTTCCTCTTCCACCTTCTTCACATTTTCAGCTCTTGTCGTGCCCTTTCTGTAATCCTCCAGCTGATGGGCCAGCATTTCTTCATACATATAGTAGTAGCGGTGATAGCTGAACGGAACGCAGTTCATCGCTTCCAGGTGATCTTTGAGATATGTCTCATCATGGACATTGGCCATGTTGGTTTTATCGTCTTCGCTCATTTTCTTCAGGATTTCCGCGGTCACTTCATTTCCGTCTTTATCCCAGATCCGGTGATAGTGGAAATGATTGAGGCCGGCAAACCGCCAGGAATAATCCTCCTGCTTTCCGCCCAGCATTTCCGGTTCCTCCTTCATGACCGTGATCGGTCCGTTGCATAAGCCGATGCATTTTTCAAAACCTGCTTTGCGGATGACCGCCTCGGTGATCATGCCGGAAGGATTTGTGAAATTGATCAGCCAGGCGTTTGGGCACAGTTCCTTCATGTCATTGACGATGTCCAGAATGACCGGAATGGTCCGCAATGCTTTGAAAATGCCGCCGGCGCCGTTGGTCTCCTGGCCGGTCTGGCCATAGGAAAGCGGGATTCTTTCATCCTTGATCCGGGCATTGAGAAGGCCGACCCGGAACTGGGTTGTGACAAAGTCAGCGTCCTTCAGTGCTTCCCTTCTGTCCAGGGTCAGATGAACTCTGACGTCGTAAGGCGAGGCGTCCCACATCCTCTGGGCAAGGGCGCCGACAATGTTCAGCTTCTCTTCCCCTTCCGGAATATCCACAAGCCAGATTTCCTTCACCGGAAGTGTTTCGTATCTTCTGATAAACCCCTGCATGAGTTCAGGGGTGTAGCTGGATCCGCCGCCGATGGTGACGATTTTCAGTCCATGCGTATTCATGATTATGTGCTCCTGTGTTCTTCTGATGTCATTGTGACATACAGAATCCAGGCGCACAACGAAAAACAGATTCCGCGCGGAATCTGTTATCGGGAGGGTTTGATCTTTTTCTTAACGGGTGGGATTGCCATCGATGGTGACCGCTTCACGCAGGCCGTAGGAAGCCGGGCTTCTGTCATCGAGGACTCTGCCGTCATCGTTGAGGATGGAGCTGTTGTTTTTCAGAATGGCATTCAGCAGTGAAGTCGCAACTGTGATTTCGATTTCATTTTCGCCCTTCTTCATTGCCGCTGAGATGTCAGCGTCGCCGGAAACCTGGTCGACAGTGATCTCGGTTCCGTTGACCTTCACGCCGAAGGCGTCATGACCTCTGCCGAGGTGCAGATAGGCTTTCTGACCTTCCTCAAAGGAATCAGCTGTGAACTTCGCTGTGTAGGTGCCGGTGCCGCTGATGTCGGTGTAGGCGCTGTCAATTCTGTCCCATGTCTTCATATCGCTGAGCGTGCCGGCGTCGATGACTGTCTTTTCTGTATCCAGGACTGTTTCGCCCGGTGTCCAGCTTTCGATGGAAAGAGCGAAGTCTTTGATTTCGATGGAGCCGTTCATTGCGGATGCTTCGGCAGGAGCTTCTGCCAGAACTTCTTCGCTCAGGACGATGATCATGGAATCATTGGCCGCAAGACGGACATTGACTGTGACTTTGCCGTCTGCTTCTGTAAAGTCTGCGGCCGGTGTTACCTCACCTGTCCAGGCGTTGAGGAAGTAAGGTGTGCCTTTGCCTTCAAGTGTGACTTTTGTGTCAACAGCCGCGGCAGTCTGAACGTCTCTGTAGTTATTGGCGTTTCCGTAGTTGTAGAGGAAATAGTATTCTTTGTCTTCCGCGGACCTGTGCGCTGCCAGGAGTGTCTGGTTTTCATAAGAAGCCGCCGGCATGATACCTGCCTGTTTCAGGGCGTCAGCAGTTTCATCATCATTGTCAATCTGGATGACATTCCCGCTTGCCAGAAGAGTCTCCATAGCGGCAGAGATATCCTTATCATTCAGGAAGGATCTTTCGGATGGTGTTTCACCGATGAAGACGATGGTCAGGCCATTGTCTGCGAATGACTGCAGCTTTGCGGCAATTTCTGCCGGCAGATCTGTTTCATTGTCGAGGATGAGAGCCTTGTAAGCAGCGCCTTCAGGATCCAGGACGCCGTCTTTGACTGTCATGGTGTCCAGAGCCAGGACGGACGGATCGAGGAAGTCATAGCTGTAGCCGTTCTGTTCAAGGCATTCGGTTGTGAAGATCTTTTCAGGTCCCCAGAAGTCGATTGTCTCATAGTAGCTGTGATGATAGACAGCGGCGTCAACCTTCGGTGTGCCCTGTCTCAGAACATACTGATTTCTGGCAATGAAGTCGAGATATGTCTTTGCGAACATCCAGTTGGGCTGTCTTTCGCCCCAGGAGTTGGACCATCTGTAGGATTCAAATCCTGTGAAGCCGGGCCACTGTGTTCCTTCGACTGTGCCGCCTTCATAAGCGCCGGAGTAAGGATAGCCATGGAAGACAACCTGGTTGACGCCGGAAGCGAAGGCTCTCTGGTCATGCCAGATGTGGTCAAGGAATGTCTGTTCATAGTTGCCGGAGTTGTACTCACCGTTGCCGCGGGTACCGTATTCGCCGTTATCCTTCTTCGGGTTCCATGTCTCTGTCCACTCAGCGGATGTCTCCATGGAGTAGATGCTCTTGTCAGCGGCGTGGACTGCACCTGCCTGCAGGCGGTAGAAGTCCATGTAGTCATTGCCGTAGAGACTTTCAGTTTCAGGAATGTCCGGATACATCGCTGTTTCAGCGGTATCGAGACTCTTGCCGTAGGATGTCTGGTATCTCAGTGTGACATTATGCTTTGCGCAGAATGCTTTGAGCGGTTCAATATTGTTTTCAATGTAAAGCTTTGTCAGATGCTCGCGGAAATCGTTGAGCAGTTCATTGGAATTCTGATCGAAGCTGAAGGAAGGAGCCGGTTCACCCATGTAGTTGCCTATGGCTGTCCATTCATCGCTGCCGTCATAGATGGCGGGCAGATACGCGGTGACATCATAGCCGTTGGCTTCTTTGAAGGAATCCTGCAGGCCGTATGTCCAGTCGAGGTGGGTTTCAAACTCGAGGGAGTCAATGAACATGGAGCGGCAGTTTTCAAACGCGCTTCCATAGTAGGGAATCAGCTCATTTTCCCAGTAGTCGATGATCATCTGGCTGCCGGCCTTTGAATAATGGTCGACCTGGTTGTTTTCATATTTTGTATTTCCGGATGGATGCTGGTACCAGGCGAAGATGACATACTCGCCATCGTCTTCCGGTGTGAATTCACAGTTCCATGTCCCGTCGCCGTTATCGGTCATTTCAGACAGTTCCAGTGCCTTTGCGCTGTCATAGGCAAGAACTCTGTTTTCCTTGTCAGCATATTTTGCGACACTGACGCCGGTCAGGACAGCTGTGCCGTTCACCTTCTTCGCGTCTTCTTCCGCCTCGCCGGAAACAGGCAGTGTTCCTTTGAACGGATTTTTCTTTGAAATGCCGTCTGTCCAGGCGCCGTCAAGTTCCATCTGCGCGCCCTGGGCAGGATCATCCACATCCTTGATCGTCGGCAGTGCCAGCGGCCAGGCCGGCGTCATTGTGAAGTCGATTGTAAAGTTGTTCTCACCGGCGACCTCGAGCATGTGCTTTGTAACTTCTTTCCAGTGCTCGCTTCCCCAGTCAAGAACACCTTCGCCATCGCCGCCGGCGACCGAGACCGGTACCACTTCGGCGCCGCCGAAGCCGGCGTTTACCATCGATTCGATTTCTTTTCTGATTTCATCTTTGTCCATCTGCGATCCCGGAACCCACCATCTTGTGAGCGGTCTGTTTTCCATGGATACAGTTTTGAAGTTTTCTGCGAATGCTGTGTCTGTTTTTGTATCGGCTGCAGGCTGCTCTTCCTTCTGCGTTTCGGCGCATCCGGCCAGTGAGAGTGCCATCAGGGCTGTGAGGGCTGTTCTGAACACTTTCTTCATTTTCG
>JAUNJW010000305.1 GCA_030533035.1 Erysipelotrichaceae bacterium | reverse complement strand
GTGAAGTTACCCCACCCAATTGCTGAGCAATATGGATGGGGCTTCTGTGTGCCCGGTCCGCTTTCGCTTCCCGGACATCCGGAATGTATCTGGATGATACATACCCATTCTGCTTTCGCAGCACAAGCGGACACTCACATGTCCTCTATCCGTTTGACCGGATTACTTGTCTTCCGGAACAGTCTTTCTTCTTGGCCCTGCATGAGTGCAGATCATAGAATCCGACTGTTTTCACTTTCTGAAGGATTGATACATTCACTCCTTCAAAGGCTTCCGGATAAGCCTTTCTCAAAATGTTGGCTCCGCCATTGACATCTGCCGAGATCACAGTTCCGTTCTTTGAACGGTACAGCCCTCTGCTGATCCTTCTTCCGCTGAATCTGTATTCGGCGTGATTCTCGGGATCATAGACAGGAATCGTGTCATTGTCCAGAAAGCTTGCTTTGCTGGTATAGGACTCCTCATTCATAATCACCCTGATTCCTTCTCTTTCCGCTTTATAGCGGATCATGTGAATCAGTGTACAGTGAGGAATCTGCACAAACTCCTGATTGGTCTTCTTTGACATCTCTGACTTTGTCTTCCAGTGTTTGTTCTTCCCGATGACAATCGTGCCGACATTTCTTTTCACACATTCCCTGACAATGTGACAGCTGATCTTGTGCATCTCATCATCCATGAAGAATTTCCTGTTCTTTGATATGCTGGCCAGCATCTTTGTCTTTATAGAAACTTCTTCAGGCTTATGACCCTTCATGAGGATTCCGACATACTTTGCCCTGTTCTTGTTGTAGAACTGATTTTTGGCTTTGAGAGCACCGCCCTTGTACAATACCGGCTTACCGCCGTCATTGATAACTAAAGCTGCGGCGTTATCTACACCAAGATCAATTCCCGCCATGAACATGGCATTTCTCTCGGGAACTGTCTTTGCATTGTCAAAGGTAACCGCAATCATGAAATCACCGCAATACGGAATCACTTTGACTTCTTTGAGTACCGCATTCTCAGGAACAATCACATCAATGGTTTCTTCTGTCTTGGGGAAGTGAAGATAACTGGAACCATCTTTTCTTCTGTAGATCCTGCATTCCTGATTGGTGATGGTAAAGCTGTGAAGATCATTTTTACAGTATTCAGGCATTTTGGGCTTACCTGTAAAGTCGGTCGGATCTTCATAGTAAGCTTCCAGAGCTTTTAACCAACTTTTGAAATCAAAGCAAACACCTTTGAGTACCCACTGCGCAGTCTGGGATGGAAGATCGTTTAAATAATCAGGATTCTCTGTACATCTCATGAGTTTTTCAAGGAAGTAATAATTGATGACCTTACCCGGCTTCTTTCTTCCTGAGAGTTTGCATGTCAGCAAGACTTCATTGATGACTTCCTGCTGATTGGGCTGAAGCTTATCTTTGCCGTAAGCAGTGAACCACTGACGGACTCTGAAAAGAGCAGCGTTTCTTAAAAGCTTGCTTTTCTTAGACATGAGACTGCAATAGTCAAACAGTCCAGGATGCCTGTTTCTGCAGATGTGATATCTGGTGACGGAATACATATGGTTACCCTTCGCCACTATTATATCACAAATGTTGCGCGTTGCAAACAACCGTGCAACATTTAATGCGTTTCAATTCAGAACCTGGTCAGAAAGCAAACGCTCACTTAAAGCTCGCTGAAAGCTTTCTAAGGCGCAATTCATCCCCGCCCAAGTTTTAAAACTATGGACGGGGTCTTTTTGCCGGGTTAATAAAGCCGGTGCGGTCCTTGCCCAGGGCGCAGTGCATGAAATAAGGGCCTTCGAATGTGCTCATGGTCCGCAGCAGATCCGCAGTCTTTTTCTTCATCTCAGGGGAAGAGTAAGAAATTGTCATCTGCGGCAGAAGGACTCTGCCTTCTTCATACAGGCGGATATAGTAATCCACAGGTGCTTCAGCGGCGGCCAGGTGTTGTGAAAGAGATTCCGCGGAATCAGAAAGATTCATGATCAGCCGTGTGCCTGCTTCTTCCATCAGGGCCTCTGCGTAAGCAGCTCTTTCATAGGTGTTGTCGATGGGGGAGGAGCCGCGGTAAATATAATTCTCTTTCAGTCTGCCGCCTTTCAGGCTGCGGAAATTGGCAAAGATTTCATCGCTGTCAAACGCGTCACGGTCAGTTACCTGATCAAGATTTCTTTCCTCCATGACGGCCAGGTATTTTCCTTTTTCATTCAGCGTGACGGTTGCGGTGACTTTCTCATCAAGACCAGCCGTATCCCAGAGATCCTCGTCGCTGTTAAAAACGACTTTGATATATGGATAGCCGGGATAGCCGATCAGCAGAGGCTCATCCGCCGGCACGTAATAGCCGTTGTAGAAAGGAATGTCCTCCAGGATATATCCGTTTGAAAACTCAACCAGAACGCTGTCGCCGAACTGAAATCCAAGATCCAGAAAATCAGGGATTGTGATATGGAGATAGGCGCCGCCAAGTTCCGCTTCATGTTCGATGGAGGCATTTTCAAGCTTTGCCGGAACGGAAGCGGCACAGCCGCAGCAGACACTTTCCAGGATCACACAGAATAGAATGAGTATTGTTTTGATCAGTCTGTTTTTCATAT
>JAUNJW010000304.1 GCA_030533035.1 Erysipelotrichaceae bacterium | reverse complement strand
AAAAAGAAGTCCCTGCGGACTTCCCTTCCGGAAACTGTGAATCACTCAGCTCTTCTGTTTTTTTCCGGCACCCAGCAATGCCATGAAGGTGCTTTGGGCAGCGGTTCTTTTTTGATGATTGCCCGGATGACGTGACGGTGCACAAATGTGCAGCATGTCAACAGCACAGCGAACAGAACCAGAAAAATATTCCTTTTCATTGTTATCCTCCTGGACAGCCGTTTTCAGCGGCTGTCTTTCTTCATTTTCATTTTAACCGATCCCTGTCTGCCAACAAATCAGGATACCCTCAGGAAGCTTTAATATTGCGTCATTTTCAGCAGTCTTTCACATATGGCTCTAAGAAATTTAATGACAAAAATGTCAAATATGTCCTTTAGCTTTCAAAGACGGCAAATTTCAGCCGGTAAGTTGAATCATTGGTTTCAAACCTTTACAATTTAGTCAGCCACACCGTTTCAAATATCATAAATATCTATAGGAGAACTGAGCATATGGAAGAAATCGTACTTGAAGCCCGTCATATGAAGAAGATTTACAATTACCGCACGGAAAATGCCTTTGAAGCCCTGCATGATATCAACATCCAGGTCAGAAAAGGCGAATTCATCGGTATTATGGGCCCCTCCGGCGCCGGCAAATCAACATTTATCAATAATATCTCCACCATTGACCAGTACACGGAAGGAAGCGTCCTGATCAAAGGCAAGGAAATCCGCACCATGAGTTCCAATGAAATCGGCCGGTTCCGTTTCCAGAACCTCGGCTTCATTTTCCAGGATTTCAACCTTCTCAACACCCATACGCTGTTTGAGAACATTGCCCTGCCGCTTTCACTTGCCAATGTAAACAAGAAGGAAATTGAAACCCGGGTCAATGAGATCGCTGCCAGGATGAAGATCTCCTCCCTGCTGCACAAGAAGCCCAATGAGTGCTCCGGCGGCCAGAGACAGAGAGCTGCCATCTGCCGTGCCCTCATCAACAACCCGGAAATCATCGTCGCCGATGAGCCGACCGGAAACCTGGACAGTGCCAACTCCACCGAGCTGATGAACATCCTGCAGCAGCTCAACAAGGAAAACGGCGTCACCATCGTCATGGTTACCCATGACCCGCTGATCACCTCCTACACATCCCGCCTTGTCTTCATCAAGGACGGCTCGATTGAAAGAGAGCTTGAGCGTGGCGACATGACCCAGGAGGAATTCTTCCAGAAGATCGTTGAGCTGAACTCTGAAGAATCCAGAGAGGTGCTCCAGAAATGACATTCCGGGATGCGATTCGGTCTTTGAAGGAAGATAAGTCAAGAACATTCTTCTACTGGATCACATACTTCCTGACATCGATGTTCATTTTCCTGTTTTTCAACATCATGATGAGTGATGAAAACGGAATGGGCATTATTACTGAAGGCAGCGACTTCATCGCGACATTCATCGTCGTTGTTGTCGTCGTCATCTGTCTGATGTGCATCCAGTTCGCCAATAACTTCTATGTCCGCTCCAAAGGCAAGGACATCGCGGTCAGACTTGTCTGCGGCGCCACCTTCAACAAGGTGACAGCCTACCTGCTGGTGCAGACACTGATCATCATGGCTCTTTCCATTCCGCTTGGAATCCTGTGCGGAATCATCCTGATCCCGGCCCTGAACGCACTGATCAGTTCTGTTATGCATACAGACCTTGTCATCAGCGTTCATTCCGATGCCAACCTGCTGGTCGGCATCCTGATGGGCATGATCGTTGTCTGGGCGACAGCTCTCAACCTGAGCTTCACCTATACCAACGCCGCGTTCTCAATGATGACCAATGACGGCAGCTACAGCACCAAGGAAGGCGGCACCTTCGGTTCCTTCCTGGCAAAGGTGCCGCTGATCGTCAAGCAGATCTTCTTCGCCGCCCTCTTTGTTGTCCCGCTGATTTTCATGTTCAACAAAAATGTTTCCAAGATGACCCTTTCCATCATCGGTCTCTTCGGTGTCTACGGCGTCATCAACTTCATCTTCATTCCCTGGATTACCAATTCCATGGACAATGTCAATCTCTCAAAGCCGAAGATTCTCGCCGGCAACGGCTTCCTGCGGAAGGATCTTGATATCAACAAGAGCAGTATCATCCTGTTCATCGCCTGCGCCGTTGTGCAGATCTCCATCATTGCCGAAAGGCAGGACAGAGTCTTTGACTCGATGCTGTTTACCTTCTCCTATATCCTGATGAATTTCCTGCTGGCGCTGATGATCATGTTCAAGTCCATGACGGAGCAGACCGGCAGAAGAAGATATTTCAGGATTCTCAACCAGATCGGCTTTGAAGAAACAGACCTGAAGAAAATCACCCACAATGAGCTCTTCAAGCTCTATGGCCTGACCGCCGGCATCTCACTGCTGTATGTCGGAACAATGCTGCTGTCGCTGGAAGTGACAGAAGGAATGAATAACCATGTCATTACACTGCTGACAGTAACTCTGCTGGTTCCGCTGCTGGTATGCATGGTCATCAACATCTTCACCTACGGCAGAGCCGTTCTCAAGGATCTGACCAAACCTCTTTAGAAACACTTATGGGCTGCCCCGGGCAGCCCTTTCAAGTTTCCTGAAGTCACAA
>JAUNJW010000088.1:6137-8049 GCA_030533035.1 Erysipelotrichaceae bacterium | reverse complement strand
TCGGATCTGTTAAGCTATGTCGCTGTCGGCGCCCGCAGCGTGGAGGACCAGCAGCACCGCATCGTCGCCAGCGGAATCGGCATTCCGGCCGGCATGAAAAACCCGACCGGCGGTGATATTTCCGTCATGATGAACGCCATTACCGCCGCCCAGTCGCCCCAGAAATTTGTCTACCGGGGCTGGGAGGTCAGGACGCCCGGCAATCCGATGGCCCACGCCATCCTGCGCGGATACGTTGACAAGTTCAATAACTCGATGCCCAATTATCACTACGAGGATCTCAGGCATCTGTACGACGCCTACAGTGAATCGGGACTGGCCAATCCGGCTGTCATCGTTGACTGCAACCACGCCAACTCCGGCAAGCGCTTCAATGAGCAGAGCAGAATCGCTTCCGACGTCCTGCATTCCTGCCATGTCAGCCCGGAGGTCCGCTCCATCGTCAGGGGCCTGATGATTGAAAGCTATCTCGTGGACGGCTGCCAGCAGCCCGGCGGCGACGTCTACGGCCAGTCGATCACCGATCCCTGCCTGGGCTGGGAAAAGACCGAAAAGCTCGCGCTTGACCTGGCTGAGCAGGTTGAAATCTGATGTATGCATGCGTGCCCCGCGGCGCGCATGTTTTTTGTTCATTGACTGCCTGGAAATGTATAATGACTGTAGAGACAGGTAACGATTTATGGAAAACAATTACTGGATCAATCTCGCCCAGGATGAGACGGTATCGCCCGAAGACACATTCCTGAGAATCCGCGAGCTGTATTATTCACTGCTGAAGCATTTATATGACAATCCCAGGGATATCCCGGATTTCAGAATACATTTTTCCCGTTATCAGCTGAGTGAGGAAGAGGGACTTGCCCAGGGCTACACTGTCGCCACGGTCAACCGCCGCACGAAGGAAATCACGGAAAGCATCATCCACGACGTGACGGAAATCCCCAATTTTGAAAATTCCTATACATGGTATCAGGATAATATCTTTGTCATCTTCGACTACTGCGGCGGCGGCATTTCCCCGCTCCAGTTTGTGACAAGGGCCTTCTATGACGAAGTCTACAAGCAGATGTATTTCTACGGGATCAGAAGGGTTTCGATCAGCCACATGTATGACCTGATCATTTCCGGCGGCATCATCGAGTTCTTCTACGGTTTCTACCGCCTTGACATCAACTTCCTGCAGAACCTCTCGGCGGAAACCTATGAACGCAAATACGCCGACAGCCGGATCATCATTCCCAGGATCGGCACCCGGGCCGGCAGGAGAACCTTGAAACAGGGACTCAAGGTTGCCTTCACGGAACCGGTTGCCTTTTCACCGGACAACCACCGCCAGATCAGAAAGCTGCTGGAGCTTTCCAATGACACCCTGGCCCTGGTCGTGGATGAAAGGGGCAGGCTCATGGGCCTCAGCGACAAGCACGCCTTCCCGAATGAATGCGAGATCAAGATCAGGGGCCATCTTTCCTGGCGGATCGCGTATGAAGGCGACAAGAAGCTTTCCTACCACAGCGCCCGCTATCATATCGAAGTGCCGAGAAGAGCCGATCTTGACGTCTCGGATATCATGAAGACCATCAACCCGGATCTTTCCCCGCTTGAGATTTCCAGAATTTCAAGTCTGATCATTGACGCCTCGCACCAGAAGTCAGGCACCATCCTGATCTTCGGCGCCGCCGAGGACATCGCGGCGGAAACGGAGCGGCTGACCGCGGCAAAGGTGGCGATCGGTATTTCCCCGATTTCGCTGGACAGCCACAGGGAGATGCTGCCGAGCTTTGTTTCAATTGACGGCGCCCTGATGCTGGATACCCGCTGCAGCTGCGTCTGCATCGGCGCGATCCTTGACGGCGACGCGGCCCGGGGCACCATGGCCCGCGGCGCCCGCTTCAATTCGTCCCTGAACTATATC
>JAUNJW010000088.1:0-6127 GCA_030533035.1 Erysipelotrichaceae bacterium | reverse complement strand
AAACTGGTCGCGGGTGTCATTTCCGAGGACGGAACGACCGACGCCGTCTACGGCGACAAAGTCACCCGGCTCAACGTCTGATCCGGCCCGGAAACATACTATTCATGCATGGAGCGCCGCATTGCGGTGCTCTTTTCGCGTCCGGGTGTGCCATTGTGTGCTAAAATCGTAAGGTATGACTGACACGGAAAAAGACTTCAGTCCGGGATACCGGAAACATCTTGAGTATCCCGAGATGACAATGTACGAACTGGTCTCAAAGACCGCTTCCGCGTATCCGCAGGAGCCAGCCTATGAGTTTTACGGCAGACGGTTCACGTACGCGCAGCTGATGCGGCGGATTTCGCGGGCAGCCGCGGCTCTGGTTTCGCTCGGCGTGAAACCGGGTGACGCGGTCACGATATGCATGCCCAATCTGCCCCAGACGGTCGACGCTTTTTATGCCGTCAGCCGGATCGGCGCGGTTGCCAACATGATCCATCCGCTTTCCGCCCAGAAGGAGATCACCTATTATCTGAACCTGGCGGCCAGCCGCTTTATCCTGGTGCCCGACATGTTCTATGAGAAGGTGAAGGAAGCTGTGAAGGAGGCTGACCATGAAGTGCTGATTCTGTGCGCCCGCATCCAGCAGGAGCTGCCGCTCCATCTCAAGGCGGCCTATATCCTCAAAGCCGGCAGGCCGTATCTGAAATATCCTCTTGGCGGGGACGTCGACTGGCAGAAATGCCTGGAAGAGGATCATCCGGTGCAGCTGCCGAAGGTGGCGTTTGACAGAAACAGAACCGCCGTCATTCTTTACAGCGGCGGCACCACCGGCAGGCCGAAGGGCGTCTGCCTGTCCGATTACAATTTCAACGCGCTGTCCATTTCGGCGATTGAATATCTGCAGGTCAGCTTTGAGCCGGGTCTGAGCATGCTGGCGTGCATGCCGATGTTCCACGGGTTCGGGCTCGGCGTCAATATCCACTGCATCCTCACCCATGGCGCCAGATGCATCCTGATGCCGACATTCAATATCAAATCCTATACGGAAACTCTGCTGAAGAGAAAACCGAATTATATTGCCGGCGTGCCGACGATCTTCGAAGCCCTGCTTCATGCGGAAGGTTTGAAGAACAAGGACCTTTCCTTCCTGCTCGGCATGTTCTGCGGCGGCGACTCGCTGCCGGTGGAACTCAAGCGGCGGATCGATGACTTCCTGCACGCGCACAATGCCATGATCCAGGTCAGGGAAGGCTACGGTCTGACCGAATGCGTTACCGCTTCATGCCTGACACCGAAGGACACCTGGCGCGAGCATTCCATCGGACTCGCGTTCCCGGATATCACCTATGACGTCGTCAGACCCGGTACCGATGAATCCGTGCCGCGGGGCGAAGAAGGGGAGCTTGTACTCAAGGGACCGACCCTGATGCTTGGCTATCTTCATAATCCGGAAGAAACCGCCAAAACTCTGCGGAAGCGTTCTGACGGCGACACCTGGCTGTATACCGGCGACATCGGCTATATGGATGAGGATGACTATATTTATTTCTGCCGCAGGATGAAGAGAATGATCATCACCAACGGCTACAACGTCTATCCCGAGATCATCGAAAATGAGATCGACAAAGTGGCCGGCGTGCAGCTGTCCTGCGTCATCGGAATCCCGGATGAACGGCGCGGCCAGAAGGTCATCGCCTATGTCGTCCCGCAGGACACCGCCCGGGCGGCCGAAGCGATGAAGAAGGAAATCATGGACGCCCTGAGAAAAGCGGTTGCCGCCTACGCGCTGCCGAAGGAAATCATCTTCCGTGAGGACCTGCCGAAAACACTGGTGGGCAAGGTTGCCTACCATGTGCTGGAGGAAGAGGTCAGCCGGACCGGAACATCTGTCTGAAACAAACTGCTAACGGCAGGCAATGACCTGCGAAATGCCGGTGCCGGTGATGCCGGCGCCCTGGAGGAAGAGAAATGAAAAACGCAAAAAGAGTCGCGTGGGGCGACAGAAAAGACGGAAAGAAAGTCAACGCGCCGGGTCTGCAGACTGTCATGACAGCGCTGATGCCGAAAAGAACAGAAGCCGAAGTTTATCTGAATGACACCATCGACGCGACCAACCTGATGAAATGGCTCGCGAAGCAGAACGAAGGCAGGGAAGAAGGAAAGATCACAATCTTCCACTGCGCCATCACAGCCCTTGCGAAAATGGTCCGGGAAAGACCGCTCATGAACCGCTTTATCCAGGGCTACCGGATTTATGAAAGAAATGAGATTTCCCTGTCCTTTGTCGCCAAGAGAAGATTCGCCGACAGCGCCGAGGAAACGCTCATGTTCATGGTGCCGGCCGATACCGATACTGTCTTTGACGTTTCAAAGAAGATCATCGGCGACGTCGCCGAAGCCAGAAAGAGCGAACACGCGACCGGCGGCATTGACGAACTGCTCGACAAGTTCGCCGCCCTGCCGAGACCGCTTCTTGCCGGCAGCGTCCGCCTGATCCGCTATCTTGATTTCTGGGGAAAGAATCCTGATTTCCTCACGGACGGCGATCCGAACTATTCGACAATCCTGGTTTCCAACCTCGGCTCGATCAAGTGCCCGGCTGTCTACCACCATCTCAACAACTACGGCACCAACTCGATCATGGTCACAATCGGCACCCTGCACAAGGAAGAAGTTCTGATGGAGGACGGCCATAAGGAAATCCGTGACGTCATTGACATCGGCGCCACCCTGGATGAAAGAATCGCCGACGGTTTCTACTTTGCCAGAAGCCTCAAGCTGATCCGCCATCTCTTCGAGAATCCCGAACTGCTTGAGCTTCCGCTCAGCGAGCCGAGCGGCTTCGATTACAAATGAATAAGACATAAAAAACAGCAGCCTGCTTCACGGAAGTGAAGGGGCTGCTGTCTGTTTTTTTAATGGAACCACTTGGAAAGGGCGCCGACGACCTTGGAGAAATCCGAGATCGCGCTGTTCAGCGTGTCAAAGTCAATCTTGCCGACATCGCCGAGACTCTTGCTGACCTCTTCGGTGAGCGTATTGAGATTCTCCATGGAAGTGTTGATCGTTGCCAGGGAATTCAGCAGCCTCGGCACAAGGATGATCATTGAGACCACGGCCGCGATCAGCGCGATCAGCGCCAGGAGGCAGATTGTGTTGATCATTCTGTATTTTACGCGGTTGGTGCGGACAAGCTCCTGCAGCAGCTCGTGATTGTCCATTTCTTCAATAGCTTTGACTTCAGTTTCACTCATAATGGTTTTTCCTCTGCCATTATTTTACATCGAACATAAAAAGATGAATATTATTAATCTCTGCGGCCTGAAAAGTTAAACACTCTTAAAGAAAAAGCACGGAAGCAGATCAGAACAGCGGGGCTTCACTTTGGGATATACTGTCCTAAAGGAGCTTTAGATATGACAATGACAATGATGGAGGCCATGGAGAACAGACACTCCGTGCGCGCCTATACAGATGAACCTCTTTCAGCGGAAATTGTTTCACAGCTGAATGACATGATCAAAAAGATCAACACTGCCGCCGGCCTGCATCTGCAGCTGGTGACGGAAGAACCGAAAGCCTTCAGCAGCGCCCTGGCCCGTTACGGGAAGTTTTCGGGTGTGAAAAACTACATCGCCTTAATCGGTCCCAAGGGAAATGACCTGGCGGAGAAGTGCGGCTATTACGGTGAGATGCTGGTGCTCAAAGCGCAGCAGCTCGGTCTCAATACCTGCTGGGTGGCCCTGACTTTTAAGAAAATCCCCGAAGCTTTTGTGGTTGAAAAAGGGGAGAAGCTGGTCATGGTGATTGCCATCGGTTACGGAAAGACACAGGGCAGCGCCCATAAGGGAAAAAAGATCAGTGAACTGTTCCGGGCTGAGGGATCTGTGCCGCAATGGTTCACCGACGGTGTTTACGCGGCTTCCCTGGCGCCGACAGCCATGAACCAGCAGAAGTTTGTTTTCACGTATGACAGCGGTGAAGTCAGTGCGGAAGCGCTGCGGGGCGTGCACGCAAAGACAGACCTCGGCATTGTGAAATATCATTTTGAGGCAGGGTCGTCAAAACCCGGCCTGTTCGGCCTGTAGGAAATGACGCGGTCAATATGCCGCGTTTTTTCTGTCCTGTGCACCCGGTTTCCCCTGTATAATTTAACTGACAACGGAGTTTGATCATGAACAGCAGACAATATATCGAATGGATCCTGACGCAGAAGCAGGAAGGCTGCTCAATCCGTCAGGAGAATGAGGACCATGTCATCATTTCCTGTGCGAATACCGACGGTGAAGTCCAGATCTATCATCTTGAATGCGATATCGCAGAACTGCGCCTGGCCGACGCGGAGACTCACGAAAATTACTTTTTCCTGCACTTTGAACTGAAGGAAGAAGATCACGCGAAAGGGCTGTTCCGGGAGATGATGGACGCCCTGAAGAAACACGCCGGCAGGACGTCTGTCAATATCCTGCTCAGCTGCACCAGCGGTCTGACCACAAGTTTCTTCGCGGAAAAACTCAATGAGGCGGCTGCCACGCTGTCGCTGGATTATCATTTCAGCGCCGCTGCCTTCCCGCAGCTGCACTGTGCCGGCTTTGATGCCGACATGATCCTGCTGGCGCCGCAGATTGCATGGCAGCTGAAAAAGACGCAGGAGGTCTTTGAGCCCCGGCCTGTGCTTGCGATACCTGCGGCCGTGTTCGCTTCCTATGACGCCGGCGCCCTGATTGCGTTCATCCAGAAGGAACTGGCGAAGAAACAGAAAACAAAAGAAGAGATGGCGATCGCGAAAATCATGCGCGATATCGACACCAGCGCCATCATGTTTGTCATCAACATGGTTCATGACCGCCAGCAGACCCGCTATTACCAGCGGCTGTACGAAGCGGGCAGCGTCGTTTTCACCGAGGAAATCATCAAGGAAAGAAATTCCTTCGCGGACATTCAGGATATCCTGGACACCCAGCTCAGGGAGATCCGCCGCAGATTCAGGGTGGACGCCGTATCCATCTCGATCCCCGGAGTTCTGAGCGAAGAGCAGGGGGTGAGCCGGGTGGATTATGAAGAGATCTCGAAAACGCTGAGCGAACACTGCGGACTGCCGGTCTATGTCTTCCATAACACGGTGGCCGTGGCCTATGGCTATTACGCCCAGCAGGCAAAGTACGATATCATCTGCTATCACTCCCAGCCGGCCGGCACGATGACCGGGGGAACCGGAACGGTTTACCGCGGCATGCCGGTTAACGGCAGAAACCAGATGGCAGGGGAACTTGGCCCTCTGTTCCGCCTTCACTTCGGGCAGAATGAAAAGGAGATGACGGATCCGTCCTATGAACAGATCAGGGAATCGGTCGTCTTCTGGCTGGCCTGCGCCATCGCCGAAACCGCGCCGGAAGTTATCCTGGTGCGCAGCCCGCTGACGCCTGACATGGATGAACTGCGGGAAGAACTGAAAAAAGTCATGGCTGAAAAAGACATTCCCGACCTGATTCATGTCCGGGATATCGGCGAATATGCGCTGCTGGGCACAATGCTGTACGGAATGCACAGACTCAAGGGCGGGATTTCCCACGAAGCCCTGGTGAAATAAAACAGAAAAAGAAGGAGACACGCATGAGCGACAGATTACGCATCGGTTTTATCGGCAACGGCAAAAGCACTAACAGATACCACGCGCCGTTCATCCTTACCAGAAGGGATACTCTTGAAATCCGCAGAATCTGGGCAAGAAACCTGAACAAGAAAGACTGGGCCCGCATTGACGGCGTCACCTACACGGACAATATTGACGATGTCCTGTATGATCCTGACATTGATGTTGTTGTGATCACGCTTCCCCACAACCTGCACTATGAGTACATAAAGAAGGTTCTGGAAGCGGGAAAGAACTGCGTCTGTGAAAAACCTTTTGTCGAAACAAAGGCCCAGGCGGAGGAACTCTTCGCGCTGGCGGATGAAAAGGGGCTGATGCTGCAGTGCTATCAGAACAGACGCTTTGATTCCGACTTCCTGACTGTTCAGAAGGTCATCGAATCCGGAAAACTCGGCGATCTGCTGGAAATGGAAATGCACTTTGACTATTACCGCCCGGAAATTCCCGAATCCGTCAAAGAATTCCATCCCGCTTTCAGCTATCTGTACG
>JAUNJW010000087.1 GCA_030533035.1 Erysipelotrichaceae bacterium | reverse complement strand
CACCTGTCAATGTCAGACTGGTTTGAAACAAAGAACTGCTCAACAATGACGGCCGGGACATCTGTTTCCTCAAACAGGGTCCAGGTGACAGGCGTTTCATCAGGGTATGCGGATTCCTGATCCATGGATGTGACCTCCACAGTCCATTCTTTTTCATTTGCCTGATGATAATAAAGATAATTCAGAGTGGCCTGCCAGTCATCCGCAGCGAATGCATTTTTGATTTCCTGGGCGAACTGCAGGGATTCCTTGTGGCCTTCAGAGCCGGGCAGATCTGTGTAGATCCTTGTGCCTGTATCCGAGGCTTCCGGGCTCCAGCCGCCGTGAATGCTCAGTACCAGGGCGGGATTGTCATCTTTGATTTTGGCTGCGGAATCCTTCACTGCCGCCGGGGTTCCGGAGGCATGGGTGCGCAGGACCGCAAACCGCTCATCCTGCACCAGCAGCGCTTCCAGGGCGTCCACTGTCTTTTCGTTGACACCGGCTTCATCAATGATTCCCGTATAGCCTTTGTTTTCTCCGCCGAAGGCGGCGTCCAGCTCAATCCTCCAGACTGTTTTGTGCACCGGTCCCAGTGCGAGCAGATTGCCGGCTGTCAGGAAAACCAGCAGTGACAGCAGCAGGAGAACCATTGGATCCCTGAAATTGATTTTCAGCTTTTTCAGGTTCATTTCTGTGCCCCTTCCAGTTCTTCCAGGGCGCTGTCAGCGCTCATATGGTCGATAATCTTTTTCATCAGTTTTTCCATGTCGCTGTCTTCGGAATAGTCAGCCTTCACCATGAAGTTGGCCCTGCCGTCAGTGATCAGCTTCTTTGCGGTATTGACGGATTTTTCGGAATTCTCATTGAAGACCGCAATCGACTTTCCGCCATACTCCTTGACCAGGCGCATGCAGGGCACGTCGGTCATGCCGTCGGCCACGTAGACCATGCGCGTAAAAGGAACCGGTCTTTCCGCCGGGGCAACATACTCATTCAGCGAGGAGTCGTCGCTCTCATCGAGAACCTGCTTGTTGATACGGAAAATATACTGTGTCTTTGTCGTATAGTTGACAACCTGGGCCGGCCAGACTGCCTCACCGTTTTCATAGTAATAGCGGCAGGCATAGATCTTGCGGAATTCATCCGCGATCTCTGAGTTTTCAATGATTTCCGCCATACCGGAGGAAATAATGTAATGCTCAACCAGGAAGCCCGCTTTGCGGCCGTAGTCGTTGATCCGTCTGAACCATGTCTTTACACCGGGGAAGAGTTCAATCTCCAGGCCGGGCTGACGGAACATATCCTTTTTCAGCGGCGTGCCTGCTTCATTGAATTTCTTCTGAAGATAGTAAAGATAGGCGCTGATGGAGTCCATCCGGTAACGGATGCACAGTTCAGTGACTTCATCCCAGAAAACACCCGGGCTGTCATAGCCGAGGGAGGGAATCAGGCTGTATTCCTGCATATCTTTTGTACACAGGGTCTTATCAAAATCGTAAACAATCGCCGCTCTTTTCATACCGGCATATTATAACACGGCACGGATACCGGTGCCTATAAACCCTTTCATACATGCGGAAACGAAAAAAGATGTCCCCCCGCCATGAGGAAACATCTTGGAAGAATCACAGATTGAGCAGCTTGATAATTGCCGCGACGTAGATCTCCGCCTGCAGGAGCAGTTCATTGATCTCCACATACTCATTTGTATTGTGGATTCTGTAGTCCTTGTCAGGGAAAGCGCAGCCGAAGGCGATTGTGTTGTCAATGCCCTTGGCATAGGTGCCGCCGCCGATGACCATCGGCATGGTCTTCGTGTCAAAAGTGACTTCCTGATAAGCCTCCAGCAGCGAGGAGACAAGCGGTGAGCCCGGATCGAAGAAGAGCGGCTCAACAGTGGAGAGAATCTCGATTTCCCCGCCCTCATCCTCAAGATGGGAGCTCATCATCTTCACAACCTGCTTGGACATCATCGTCACCGGGAAACGGATATCGATGGAGCCTTCAATCACGCCGTCCTTCATGGCGATCACACCGTTGTTGAGTGTCAGCGGACCGTACTGGTCATTGCATTTCGCGCCGACGCCGGAGCCGTCATAGGATGTGCCGAAGTGTGAGCAGTAGAAGTCCACAAACGGATCCTGGTAGCCGGCTTCACGCAGGCCGCACATCAGATAGGAAATGGCGTTGGTGCCGAGTTCCGGCAGGCTGGCATGGGCAGCCACACCCTGCAGGGTAATCGTCACGACATCCTGGCCTTCTTCGATGCTGAATTCCAGATTGTTGTTATTGAAATAATCTTCCAGTTTCTTTCTGGAGAAACTGCAGCGGTCAACGGAAACTGTGCAGCGCGGGCAGACGACATTTCTTGCCGTGCCGCCTTCAATTGCGCGGATTCCTGTTTTTCTGGAACGGTAAACAGCAGCTACCATTCCCTTTTCGCCATGGACGCCGGGGAATTCACCGTCCGGTGTGAAGCCATAGTCGACAGAGCCTTCCTTTTCCACATAGTGGGCCAGGCATCTTGAACCGGTTTCCTCGTTGGTTCCCATAATCAGGCGGATTCTCTTGTTGACATCGATTCCCATGTCGCGGATCACCTTCATGGCGATCATGGAAGCGACTACCGCGCCCTTGTCATCGCTGACGCCGCGGCCGTAGAGGACGCCGTCCTTTTCTGTCATGACAAACGGGTCTGTATCCCATCCGTCATCCTTCTTTGCCGGCACAACATCGAGATGTCCGACAATACCGATCAGCTGTGTGCCTTCGCCCATTTCCGCATATCCGGCATAATTGTCAAGATTGACGGTTCTGAATCCGTCGTTCTCCATCATCTTCAATGCTGTTTCAAGTGCCTTGCGCGGACCTTCGCCGAACGGTGCGCCGTCAAGCGGTGTGCCCTCGACACTGTTGATTGCGACGAGCCTGCCGAGTTTTTCAACGAGCTCGTCCCTGTATTTTTCTACCATAGATCTGACGTCCATGTACTGTATACCCCCGTAAACAGAAACGATTATACTACTTTTTAAGATAATTTAATATCAAGACAAACCGGGCAGTGGTCACTTCCGGAAACCTCATCAAAAATCATGGAATCATTGACAAGATTCATAATCCGGTCAGAAACCAGGAAATAATCAATCCGCCAACCGATTCCTTTGGCACGGGAATTGAAACGGTAGCTCCACCAGGAGTATTTGACGGTGTCCGGATACTTCTCGCGGAATGTGTCGCTGAAGCCTGCCGCCAGCAGTTCTGTCATCTTCGCCCTTTCCTCGTCCGAGAAGCCGGCGCTTTTGTGATTTGTGTCAGGGTTGCGGATATCAATTTCCTCATGGGCGACATTGAGATCCCCTGTGTAGATGACCGGCTTGGTCTCATCCAGTTTTTTCAGATGCGCCCTGAGCAGGTCCTCCCATTCGCAGCGGTAAGGAAGGCGCAGCAGGCCGTCCTTGGAATTGGGCACATAGGCGCACACAAACCAGAAGTCAGGATATTCAAGAGTGATGACACGTCCTTCCTTTGTTGTGTCGCCTTCAATTTCATATGTGACCGACAGCGGTTCTTCTTTTGTGTAGACAAGCGTGCCGGAGTAGCCTTTGCGCTCAGCGCTGTTCATATAGCGGTGATACCCTTCAAACAGCATCGCTTCTTCCATCTGATCCGGCTGCATCTTTGTCTCCTGAATGGCGAAGATGTCCGCGTCCTGTTCCGTGAAGAACTCCGCGAACCCTTTTTTCATGCAGGCCCGCAGGCCGTTGACATTCCAGGATATCAGTTTCATTTCTTTTCAATCTTTCCGGTCGCTTCCGCGAGCCATTTTCTGTCTTCCTCACCGAGCAGTCCGGCCAGTTTTTCATAGACCATGGCATGATAGTCATTGAGCTGGTCAATTTCCTCGTCAGTAAGATACTTCACGTCAATGGCGTCAAGGTCATACGGACAGTAGGTGACTGTTTCAAAGCCGAGGAACTGGCCGTAGAAATTCTTTGTGCCTTTGACAACCAGCAGTTCATTTTCAATGCGGATGCCGATCTCATGGGGCAGGTAGATGCCCGGTTCATCGGTTACGATCATGCCCGGCTCCAGGCGCTCGCCCTCAGACTTGCGGGGCAGACCCCAGCGGATGCCGTGAGGGCCCTCATGGACGCTCAGGACATGGCCGACGCCGTGGCCGGTGCCGCACTGATAATCGATGTCCATCTGCCACATCGGTCCTCTTGCCAGGATGTCCAGGTTGGATCCGGCTGTGCCGTAAAGGAACTTTGCCCGCATCAGGGCCAGATGGCCCTTGAGCACCATCGTGTAGTACTTCTTTTCTGTGTCTGTCAGTTCATCCAGCGCAATGGTTCTGGTGATGTCGGTTGTGCCGTCTTTGTATGTACCGCCGGAATCCACCAGCAGAACACCCCGCGGCCTGATTTCCGCATAACTGTCTTCGGTTGCCGAATAATGCATCATGGCTGCGTTGGCCTGATAGGCGCAGATGGTATGGAAGGAAGGCTCAATATAGTCCTTCTGTTCTGCCCTTCTGTCATACAGATAATTCTGGGCGCTCAGTTCCGTCATGTCACCCTTTGAAACGTTCTCCTTGACCCAGCGGATGAACTGCACCATAGCCACGCCGTCCTTGACATGGGCGTTTTTCAGGTTGCGGATTTCCGTGCTGTTCTTGACTGCCCTGAACAGGAGGACAGGCGATGTCTCATTGATGATGGAGTTGTCCTCAGCCAGATGCGAGTAAAGATCCGCGTTCAGCTGGTTCAGGGACGCCCATATTTTCTTTCCGTGAAGTTTTGAAAGATCCGCCGCCAGTTTTTCATATGGACGGATAGTCACATGGATCTTTTCAAAATAATCCTTTACCTTTTTGTTCAGCTTTTCTTTGCTTATGTAATAGCTGACCTTCTTCATGGTCACCATGGCAAAGGCGTAGGCAACCGGGGTGCAGGCAATGTCATTGCCGCGCACATTCAGCAGCCAGCAGGGATCTTCCAAAGCTGTCAGCACCAGGACGTCCGCGCCCTTTTTCTTCATCGCCTGACGGACTCTTCCGATGCGCTCGTCCGCGCTTTCGCCGGTCCATTTTTTCGCCAGAGTATATATTTCTGCAGCCGGCATGGAGGGTCTTTCTCTGCCCCATACTTCACCGGCCAGATCAGATCCCGTCACCAGCTTCGCCTTTTTGAACCTGAGTCTTCTGGCAAGTCCGAGCGCTTCCGCTGCCGAAACTACCCGGCCGTCAAATCCCAGTGTGCCTTCCTCAGGCGTCTGATCGACCAGGAAATCAACGGCGTCGGGAACCCCTTCCTGGCGCATTCTCATCAGGGTGACACAGCTGCCCTTCAGTTCATTTTCAGCCTGTGTGAAATATCTGCCGTCGGTCCATAAACCGGCAAAATCCTTTGTGATGATGACACAGCCCGATTCTCCGGTAAATCCGGAGATCCAGGACTTGCACTGGAAATACTCCGCTGTATATTCCTGGGAAAGATGATCGTCCTCATTGGGAATGTAATAAACATCAATTCCCTTTTCAGCCATCAATGCCCGCACAGCGGCAATTCGCTCATTAACATTCATTGGATTTCCACCTCTTTATCTGCCGATTATTATACATTTTTTGATCGATTATTTCAGCTGACACAGTCAGTCAGGACAGGCTGTTCAATTGACTGTCATCCTGATTGGGCTAAAATATTGACTTATAGGAGATATGCATGGCGCTGATTTCAAAGACTTTCTCAATCGCGAATATTTCAATCCAGGCAAGTGCCGACACGGTTGAAAAAAGGGTCCGCTCGCTGAGCGGAGTGCGCAATGCCGCTGTCACCCTCGCCAGCAACACCATGCTTGTCGAATTTGACCCTGACATCACGGATGAACAGATGATCATCCAGACAGTCAGAGCCTGCGGCTATGACGCCTATACGAAGGAAATGCCCGCCCTGAGCGAGCCGGAAACCGCGCCGCAGAATATCCTGCTGACAAAGGAGCTCATCATCTCGGCAGCCCTGAGCGCCCTGTGCGGACTGCTGTGGTTTGCGCCGGCGTCCTACTGGCTGTGCTTCCTGCCCACCATTGGCGCCCTGTGGCTCAACCGCGGTACCGCGGCAGCGGCCATCCGGGAAATAAAGACGGAAAACAAGCCCGGGTCCGGCTGCCTGCGTCTGTTTACCTTCACGGTATGCCTGCTGTTCGGGCTGTTCTTCGGCATCAAAAATCACCGGGACGGAATCATGTTCCTGTTTTCCGCCTCGATGATCATCACGATTGCCGGCCTGGAAAACAGAATGATTGAATACAGCCGGCTCAAAGCATCCCAGCCGGTCAGCGAACTGCTTTCCTCACTGCCCAAAACCGCCTCCGTCTATGATGACAGGCGGGAGAAACTGGCCAATGTTGAAGACCTCCGCGAGGATCAGATTTTCATGGTCAGGCCCAACGAAGCCATTCCGGCTGATGGCCGGGTGGTCCGCGGCTTTGCGACCATGGATGAATCAGCCCTGACCGGAATCGACACTCCGATTGAAAAGAGCGAAGGCTCCTATGTCTATGCCAACAGTATCTGCCTGAGCGGCTCCCTGGAAATCCGGGCAGAAAAAACCGGCAGCGCGACTGCCATGATGCGGCTGGCTTCCCTGGCTGAAAAAACAGCTTCGGACGATTCATTCCAGTCCCCGTTCAAAAACTTCGGCAGATATCTTCTGCTCTATGTGATTATCGCCGCTGTCACCGCCGCCGGCGGCTGGCTGTTTTCAGGAAGATCATCAGTCTTCGCGGCCAATGTGCTGGTCTGCGTGCTCAGCTGCACGGCTCTGCGCGCCCTGAAGCTTTCCTCGGAAAACGAGGTCATGAGCGCGGCCGGCCAGGCAATGACGGAACATGTCCTCTTCCGCAGCGTGGAAGCGCTGGAGATTGCCGGCAAAACAGACTATGCCGTCATTGAACAGAACGGCGCCGTCACTGATGACGAACTGACCGTGACCGACTTCATCACTGCCGAAGGCATGAGCGAAGGCCGGCTTGAATATATTGCCTATGCCCTGGAGAGCCGCAGCGACAGGCCGTTTGCCAGGGCGATCACCCGCTATCTGCGCTCCCGCCGGATGGCAGTGACCGACATCCAGGAATTCACCCGTCTTTCCCGCCGCGGCCGCAGCGCCCTGCAGTCGCTGAGCTCCTACAGATCCGGCACCTATGATGAGATCGTGGAAAGAGGAATCGACCCGGGTGAATGGGATGAAACAATCCGGTCCCTGCGTCATGAAGGCAAGCGGGTGCTGATCTTCACCCAGGATGACATCATCATCGGCGTCATCGCGGCGATCAGACCTTTGATCCCGGGCGCCCAGGAAGCCATGGAGGGCCTGCGCGGCGCAGGCTGTGAGCTCTGGCTGTTTACCGACGGTACCGAGGATGAATCCAATGTCCTTGAAGAAAGGCTTGCCCCGGATCATGTCATTTTCCATCCGGCAAAGGATGAGAGGGAAAGAATTCTGGCCAGCCTGGATGAAGAGGATTCCGTCACCGCCTACATCAGCATGAAGCCTGAGGAAACCTCGCAGGAAGATGTCGATATCACCGTCGCCATCGGCACCGGCGCCGAGCCGGACTGCGAAGCGGCCGGCATCCTGCTGACAAGGAACCGGCTGTCCGATTTCCTGTACGCGCTGAAGCTTTCCAGAAGACTGAATGAAAGAATCGCCCGCAAACAGACGGCGATCCTGATCTATCACGCGGCCGCGGTCCTGCTGTTCGGGTTCCTGCTGCCGTATATCCTGAAATTCCCGCTGACCCCGGCGGCAGCGGCTGTCTGTGCCTGCGTGTGCCTGGCAGCTGTCATAGGTGAAAAAAAAGAATTCCGGTGAGACTCTGATTATGTTAGTTCTCTTTTAGCGGAATTCTTTTTATTTTTCTGAATATCCGGATTGCGTTTTCCGGTGAAGCTCACTTCTTTTTTTCATCAATGAACCGGTGCTTTCACCACCGTCATGAAATAGTTATTTCAATGGTTACAGTTATCAACTGCATTATTTGCTTATTCAGTTGTCAGGTATTCTTGT
>JAUNJW010000303.1 GCA_030533035.1 Erysipelotrichaceae bacterium | reverse complement strand
CCGACAGGAATTCATACGCCTGGAAATGGCCGGCAATGCGGAAAGCCGTCGCAGCGGAAATCAGGCTGTAGAAAGCGATGATGATGAAATTCAGGTAATACATCCTGCGGATAGTTGAATTCAGATTGCGGTCAATGTTCATCATTGCCACCCCGAAAGATCAAACCGGTAGACATTTCTTTCGGTAACCAGTTCCACCGGTGTTGTGATTTTCTTTTCCGCTTCTATGCCGCTGCGGATCTCATACAATGCCTTCGCCGCTTCCAGTGCGATCAGACTCGGAAACTGGGCGCAGGTTGCGGTCATCATATGTTCCGAGACCATTGCCTTGGCTTCCGGCGATCCGTCAACGCTGTATATGAGAATACTGCCGGAGAGCCCGGCACCCTCAATGGCAGCCATGGCGCCGAAGGCACTGGGATCATTGAGTGCCATTACAACATTCGCCTCCGGATGTTCCTTCAGAAGTTTTTCCATGACCGGCATGGCGTTTTCAATCTGACCGTCGGATTCTCCCGAGCCGACAATCCTGTATTCAGGATGACCGGCAAGAGTATCGGTGAATCCCTTGATCCGCTGCCGGCCCGAAATCGCCGTGATATGTTCCAGCAGGATAATATCCGCTTCGGTACGGTTTGACATCAGGTGCTTCGCGCACAGCACCCCTGCCTCGTAATTGTCGGAAACAACGGAGCAGGTGACAAGATCCTCATTTTTCACTTCCGTATCAATTGCGATCACCGGAACGCCGGCATCCCTGGCAAAGCGGATGCCCTCTTCAACGTCATCCCAGTCAACGCATGCAATGAAAATCGCTTCGGCACCGGAATCGATCAGTTCTTTGATTTCCTCATTCTGGCGCTGCTGGTTCATTGCGGCGTCGCGTGTAATCAGAATATCTCCATTCTGTTCAAGCCTGGCCCGCAGCTGACTGTCCACCACCTTGTAATAAGGATTGTTCATAGTCATATAGGTCGCGCCGAAAACATGTCCCCGTTCGGTCTGTGACCTTGAGATATCATCCGGTTCTATCAGCAGCGAATCAGCCGCTGCCAGCAGCAGAAGCAGCGGCAGTATGATCGTGATCCACCTGATCGTTTTCTGAGTCAGTTCTGTCATAGCAATCCAAAGATACCAATATTTTATAATGCCGGTCACAAAGTCAGAAGTGACAGTACTGTACGACCATAAAAAAATATGACATTTGTCATATTCTCTTAACGGACATAATCCAGTTCCCTTATATATTCCGGTTCTGTACATCCGTTTCCTGTATGCAGAACCATGACAAGGCGTGCCAGCCTTTGCGCGGGTACCAGGATGTCATCCTCCCTCTTAAGCGCGTAACCGTTTTTATGAGTGATGACTGTCATGTCCGCGTAGGCAAAGTATTCATTCATCCTGGCCTGCGCTTTCGCGGCGGATGTTCCCCGCAGAGAAAATACCGGAACAGCCGGTTTGAAGGCACAGAGGTCTGCGCCGCAGTGCATAAGCCGCTCGATGAAATTCAGCACACACCTGTCCGGCTCGCCGTAATACACCGGTGAAACAACCATGAGGCCCTCCGCATCTTTCAGCATCTCAGCCGCCCGGTTCACTTCGTCGTCAATGACACAGGATCTCTTTTTCCAGCATTTGCCGCAGCCTGTGCACCCCTTTGTTTCCGGCTGCACAAAGACAGTGTCACACGCAATTCCCTGCGCCGTGAAAAAAGCAGCCGCCTTATCAGCCGCGCCGGCAGAGACAGGTTGGTCGCTGCCGCAGATCAGAAGCACTTTCATATGTCTGATTTTACCGCATTTGGCGGAACTTGAAAATCTGTACGGAAGCCGCAGTACCCCTGTTATACTTGAGGAAACAGGAGAAATGGATATGATGAGAAAAAAATGTGCTGTCCTCAGCGCAGGACTGTGCCTGATGCTGGCCGGCTGTGCCGGGAGCAGCGGACCCGAAGACACAGCCGGCGCATTCTGGCAGGCAATGGAAAACGGCGATCTGCAGAAAGCTGCGGGCTTCGTCAGTGAAGAGGCAGAGGAATACATGCAGAGCCTTTCCGGCTCAATGGATTCCCTTGTGGAAACAGCAGAATCGTACGACCTGAGTGAGGAAACCGCCGGAAAAATCAGAACATATACATCCAATATCATGAAAATCACATACGGCGGCCATGCGGTACAGGGCTCCGCAGAGATATCTGAGGAAGAATATGAAGTCACAGTCACTGTCAGATCCGCTGACCCCGCCTCATTCAAAAGTGCGATGGAACAGCTGGATTACGCAGCTGCCGCTGATCAGTATAAGGATGAAATCATGCAGATCATGAATGAGGAAGGCATTAACAAAGCCTATGCCCGGCTGTTCGATATCATCTTTGAGTATCTGAATGACAATCTGTCTTCCATCACCGGATCACTGACCTACAATGACAATCCGGTTGTCATGACCGTAAAGAAGAATAAAGAAAACAAATGGCTGATTACAGGTGTGAAAGCAGCTGACAATTCAGAGAATTAAAAAATGCCCGTTTCTGCGAAGCGGGCAGATTTTTTACATTCCCACCACAAAGTGTTTTATGTACTGGAAGAGAATTACGCATCCGACGAATGTCCAGAGATATACC
>JAUNJW010000086.1 GCA_030533035.1 Erysipelotrichaceae bacterium | reverse complement strand
ATGGGCATCGGCTCCAACCTCGAGGAGTGCATGTTAAAGAGCGTGCGTTCCCTGGAAACCGGCGTCAACCACCTGTACAAGGCGTCTTTTGACAGCTTCACTACCGAAGAGCTGCTCGACTATGTCGCCGAGTTCCGCTATGACAACATCTTCGCCGTCACTGAACTGTTAAGAAGGGATGTGCCGGTGGAAAAGATCCATGAGATCACAATGATCACGGATCTCTTCCTCAATTCCATCAAAAAGATCGTGGAGATGGAGCGTAAGCTGGCCGCAAATCCCAATGACTTTGAAGTGCTGAAGGAAGCCAAGAAGATGGGCTTCTGCGACGCCTTTATCGCTAAACTCTGGAAGACGGATGAGCTCAGCGTGTTCGCGATGAGAAAGGAACATAACCTGTTCCCGGTCTTCCGCATGGTTGACACACTCCACTCCGGCAAGTACATTGCCTACCACTATTCTTCCTACACAGGCGAAAACCAGTCCCGCCTGTCCGATAAAAAGAAGATCGTCGTTCTCGGCGCCGGCCCGATCCGCATCGGCCAGGGCATCGAGTTTGACTATTCCACCGTCCACGCCGTACAGACCATTGCCAAGGCCGGCTATGAGGAGATCATCATCAACTCCAACCCGGAAACAGTCTCCACCGACTACACAACCGCCGACAAGCTGTACTTCGAGCCGCTGACGCCGGAAGACGTCATGAACATCGTCCTGTTTGAGAAGCCGGAAGGCGTCATCGCCTCCCTGGGCGGCCAGACAGCCATCAACCTGGCTGAGCCGATCATGAAGCGCGGCGTCAATATCATCGGCACCTCGGTTGAGGCGATCGAGCGGGCGGAAAACCGCGACAGCTTTGAAAAAGTCCTGCATGAACTCGGCATTCCCCAGCCGCAGGGCAGAGCCGTCACAAAGATTGAGGACGGCCTGGCTGCCGCAAAGGAAATCGGCTATCCGGTTCTCGTGCGTCCTTCCTTCGTTCTCGGCGGCCGGGCAATGCAGATTGTCGGCAACGAGGAACAGCTGAAGCATTACCTCAGGACCGCGGTTGAAATCGATGAGGACAAGCCTGTCCTGGTCGACAAGTATATCGGCGGCAAGGAAGTCGAGGTCGACGCTGTCTGCGACGGCCGCGACGTGTTCTGCCCGGGCATTATGGAACTGGTTGAAAGAACCGGCATCCATTCCGGCGACTCCATTTCCGTCTATCCGACATTCTCGATCTCCAACAAGGTCAAGGGAATTATCCTGCAGTATACAAAGAAGCTCGGTCTCGGCATCGGGATCATCGGCATCTACAACATCCAGTTCATTGTCGACAAGGACGACAATGTCTATGTCATCGAGGTCAATCCCCGTTCCTCCAGAACCGTTCCGTTCCTTTCCAAGGCAACCGGATATCCTCTGGCCGACATCGCCACCGAGGTGATCCTCGGCAAGAGCCTCAAGGAACAGGGCTTCTTCGATCTCTATCCGGAAGAAAAGAAGCGCTACTATGTCAAGGTTCCTGTCTTCTCCTTCTCCAAGATCAAGGGTCTCGACGCTTATCTGTCGCCTGAAATGAAGTCCACCGGCGAAGCGATCGGCTATGACGACCGTCTCAACCGTGCCCTCTACAAGGCGCTGCAGGCTTCCAGCATGAGCTTACGCAACTACGGCACCGTCTTTGCGACAATCGCCGATGACGACAAGGAAGAAGCGCTGCCGCTGATCAGACGCTTCTATGACCTCGGTTTCAACATCGAGGCGACAAGGGGCACCGCCGAGTTCCTCAAGAAGAACGGCATCCGCACCCATATCAGAAAGAAGATCAGCGAGGATCCCAATGACATTCCCAATGCGATCCGCCAGGGCCACATCGCCTATGTGATCAACACCAGAAAGATCCAGTCGGCCGACGAAGCCAACGACGGCGCCCAGATCCGCATGTGCGCGGTTGAAAACAACACAACCATCTTCACATCGCTCGACACAGTCCGGGCACTGCTCGATGTCCTTGAGGAAATCACCCTGAAGATCTCCACCATCGACGCCTGATGAACACAGAAACATTCCTGCTCCGGCGGGAATGTTTTTCTTCTTAAGGGACAAATCCCATACTGACAAAGTAGAATAAATATGTAGAGTTCAGACGGACGGAAAGAGTGACAATGAAAAAGAAGGGGATCATCCCTGCCGCGGCTGCCATTGTATGTCTGCTTCTGCTGGCATTTCTGCTCAGCAGAAAGCCGCCGGCAGAGCATGAAATCAGAACCGCTGCCGATCTTGTGTATCTGCAGCACACGGAACATTTCACAGAGGCTGCCATAGAGCATATCTTCCTCGGCACCGTAAACGAAGCCGGCAAGGCGTCCGGCTACCACTACGACGGCATTGAGGACAGCCCCGGTGAGATTGCCGAAGGCACCAGAAGCGATCCTGACCGGTACGGCGTCTATACAGCCAGGGTCAAAGTGAATGGGATCGGCAAGGCAGGCAACAGGGGATATTCGACATTCTATCCGGACAGCTATACGCCCCAGCAGGTGATCGACGCCGTCAATGAAGCTTATGAAAACAGGATCCTGCTTTCCGGCAGCCTGTACGCCGGGCTGAGTGAAGAGGGGATCGAAATTGACATGGCGCTCGATGAAAATGAAAAAATCATCACCGCGTACCCGGTGAAGGAGGAGGACCGCCAATGATGGATCATGCATGGCGCACAGTCACGCTGAAAAATAAAAACAGGGAAAAGACAAGACTGATCCTGGAAACAGGCCAGCCGCAGTATCAGCTCATCTGCGACTTTCTCAATCTGGAAATGCCATCCTTCGGCGAAGAGATCTGCGGCTGCCTGGAAGAGATGCGCCATACCGGCAGGCAGGCCCGCTTTTCAGGAAACAGATATTCCCTGGCCGCCGGCCCGGAAAGAGCGCTGGTCACCATCGATGCGGAAGATGAACTGCTCTGGTGTGAGATCGGCACCGAAGACCTGAGAGGGCTGATCGCGGAATGGAAGGAAAAGAGCAGGGGAATTCAGTGAGAATTCAGGCAGGGGGCCGTCGCAAAGACGGTCTTTTTTTGATGACAGGTATTACAAAAAATACTTTCTTATGGAAACTTTTGACAAATTTGAAGCCTGCGGCTTGTAAAAGAGAGGACAGCGGTGTAACATTTCACGCGGCTGTAAGGAAAAGAATGATTTTCCGATTCAGCGCGGCAAAGATTTAGTCAATTATTTCACATGAATACGTATCAATTTCAGTGGAAATGTGTTATCATTTTTCTGATTTTGGTTCAATTTGGAAGGAAGGTATTTTCATATGAATAAACAGGTTCATATAACCGAAGTGGTACTGCGTGATGCCAATCAGTCACAGATTGCCACACGTATGCCGAGATCCGATTTCGAGGGAATTCTCGAAACCATGGACAAGGCAGGCTACTACTCGCTGGAAGTCTGGGGAGGCGCCACATTTGATTCCTGTCTGCGTTATCTGGATGAAGATCCGTGGGACAGACTGCGCTTTATCCGTTCTAAGGTGAAGAACACCAAGCTGCAGATGCTGCTGAGAGGCCAGAACATCCTCGGCTATAAGCATTATTCTGATGACACAGTCCGCGCGTTCGTCCGCAAGTCGGTCGAAAACGGTATTGATATTATAAGAATTTTCGACGCCCTGAATGACCCGCAGAACATGGCAACCGCCATCGACGAATGCCTGAAGGCAGGCGGCCACGCCCAGGGTACAATCTGCTACACAATCAGCCCGATCCATACTTTTGAAAAGTATGTCGAGCTCGGCAGAACCCTTGAGTCCATGGGATGCAACTCCCTGTGCATCAAGGACATGGCCGGCATCATGAGCCCGCAGGTCTGCTATGACCTCGTCAGCGCTCTTGTCAAGGAAGTGAAGATCCCGGTTTATGTACATTCCCACAGCACAACAGGCCTCGGCCCGCTGACATTGATGAAGGCTGTTGAAGCTGGCGCTGCCGGCATCGACACAGCGATCTCCATCTTCTCCGGCGGCACATCCCATCCGTCAACCGAGTCACTGGTTTACGCGCTGGATGAAATGGGCTATGACTGCGGCGTTGACCTCAAGGTCTGCCAGGCCATCAACAACCATTTCAAGCCTGTCCAGGCAAGATTCCTCAAGGAAGGCGGCCTCAACCCGTCTGTCCTTACAACAAAGATCGACGCCCTGAACTACCAGATCCCGGGCGGCATGCTTTCAAACCTGATCGCCCAGCTGACAGCTGTTGACAAGCTCGACAAGCTGGATGAGGTTCTCGCTGAGACACCGAGAGTCAGAAAAGACCTCGGCTATCCGCCTCTGGTCACACCGATGAGCCAGATGGTCGGCGTCCAGGCGGTCACAAACGTTCTGACCGGCGGCCGCTACAAGAACATCTCCAAGGAAGTCAAGAGCTACCTCAGAGGCGAATACGGCAAGGCCCCGGGCGAAGTCAGCCAGGAACTTGTCAAACTTGCCCTCGGCGATGAAAAGCCGATCGAAGGCCGCTATGACGACACAATCGAGCCGGAAATCCCGGGCGCAAAGGCTTATCTGGGCTCCCTGGCCGAAAGTGAAGAAGACGTGCTGAGCTATGTCGCGTTCCCGCAGCAGGCGGAAGCCTACCTGAGGGAGAGACAGGAAAAGAAGGCCCTGAAGGTCAGCTACTCCATCGAGGAGGCTGAATAATATGCCTGTCAGCGAAGCTCTCATGATCGCCCTGTCGGGTTTCCTTGTTGTCTTCCTGATGCTCGTCATTCTGTGGGGCATCCTGGTTCTCATCAGCAAGGCTGTATCCGGCATGGAGAAGAGCGTCGCTGCGGAAGTTCCGGCTGTACCGGCCGCACCGGTGAAGGCAGAGGAACCGCAGCCCGCACCTGCACCTGCCAGAGCGCATGAAATCTACGGCGGCGAAATCGCCCTGTATGACGTTGATGAAAAGACAGCTGCCTGCATCATGGCGATTGTCAGCGATTCAAGCGGAATTCCGCTCGACCAGCTGATTTTCAGATCGATCAAAGCGCTGGATTAAGGGGGAAAGTTCAAAATGAAATATATTGTTACATTAAACGGTAAGAAATACGAAGTAGAAGTAGAAAAGGGAAATGCCACCGCTGTCTATGTCGGTAAAGCGGAAGAAATGACCACTGCTGCCCCGCAGGCGGAAGCGGCGCCCGCGGCCGCGGCAGCTCCGGCAGCCGCACCGGCTCCGGCAGCACCTGCCGGCGCAGGCGATCCCGTCAAGTCACCGATGCCCGGCACAATTCTGGACGTCAGAGTCACCCAGGGCCAGACCGTAAAGGAAGGCGACATCCTCTTCATCCTGGAAGCGATGAAAATGGAAAACGAGATTGTTGCCCCGAAGAACGGCACCATCACTTCTGTAACTGTTGCGAAAGGCGCTTCGATTCAGACAGATCAGGTTCTGGCAACACTGCAGTGAGGTGACGTCGTATGTATATTATCGAAGTCATGTCCAAAATCTTCCAGGAATCCGGTTTCGCCGCATTGCTGGAGGATCCCAGATATCTTGTCATGATTCTGATCGCCTGCCTGCTGCTGTATCTCGGCATCGGCAAGCGCTATGAACCGCTGCTGATGATTCCGATCGCCTTCGGCATCCTGCTGGCAAACCTGCCCAGGACCGGAATCACAGACGGCCTGATCCATTATCTTTCACTCGGCGTTGAATACGGCATCTATCCGTCCCTGGTCTTCCTCGGGACCGGCGCGATGACCGATTTCGGACCGCTGATTGCCAGCCCGAGCTCCCTGATCATGGGCGCCGGCGCCCAGTTCGGCATCTTCACCGCATTCCTGCTGGCCCTGGCCCTTGGCTTTGATCCCAAGGTTGCCGCTGCCATCGGCGTCATCGGCGGTGCCGACGGTCCGACTGCCATCCTGACAGCTTCCAAGCTGGCGATGGAATATCTGCCGGCCATCGCGATCGCTGCCTATTCCTACATGGCCCTGATCCCGATGATCCAGCCGCCTCTGATGCGCATGATGACAACCGAAAAGGAACGCAAGGTCGTCATGAAGCAGACAAGGTCCGTCTCCAAAACTGAAAGAATCATCTTCCCGATTGCCGTCACAATCTTTGTTGTCCTGCTGATTCCGGATACAGCGCCGTTAGTCGGAATGCTGATGTTCGGCAACCTGCTCAAGGAAACAGGACTCACTGACAGACTGTCCGACACAGCCCAGAACGCCCTGACAAACACTGTCATCATCTTCCTGGGTATCTCCGTCGGCGCCAAGGCAGTCGCTGTAACCTTCCTGACACTGCGCACCATTGAGATCATCGTCCTCGGTCTGATCGCGTTCAGCTTCTCGACCATCGGCGGTCTTCTTCTCGGCAAGATCATGTACCGCCTGACCGGCGGCAAGGTCAACCCGCTGATCGGCTCAGCCGGCGTGTCCGCTGTTCCGATGGCAGCACGTGTCAGCCAGATGGAAGGCCAGAAGGCCAATCCGTCCAACTATCTTCTCATGCATGCAATGGGTCCCAACGTCGCCGGCGTCATCGGTTCGGCGGTCGCGGCCGGCTTCATGCTGAAGATTTTCGGAGGCTGATTGAACTGCCGCAGTCACGGGTTTTCGCCTGTGACTTTTGTCTTGAAAAGCACAAAAAGCATGGTATTTCACAAGTGAAAACGCATACATCTGACAATGTCAGACGATCGTAAAATATTTCACAATGAATTCGGAAAACATTACTGACTTTTGAGTTAAAAGAGTTTAAAATACGCGTTGAAATGTTTAAAGAACATTTGAGGACTGGAGGAAAATATGTCTGAACTCAACTTAGAAAAATACGGAATTACCGGCACAACTGAGATTGTTTACAATCCTTCCTACGAACTGCTGTTCGAAGAAGAAATGAAGCCTGAACTGACCGGCTACGAAAAGGGCCAGCTGACAGAACTCGACGCTGTCAACGTCATGACAGGTATCTACACAGGCCGTTCTCCCAAGGACAAGTACATTGTCATGGATGAAAATTCCAAGGACACAGTCTGGTGGAACACTCCGGAATATCCCAATGACAACCATCCGCTGTCACAGGAAAACTGGGCTAAGCTCAAGGATCTCGCCCGCAAGGAACTCTCCAACAAGAGACTGTTCGTTGTCGACGCATTCTGCGGCGCCAATAAGGACACACGCATGGCTGTCCGCTTCATCATGGAAGTCGCATGGCAGGCACACTTTGTCAGAAACATGTTCATCAAGCCGACTGAGGAAGAACTGAAGAACTTCGAACCGGACTTCGTTGTTTACACAGCTTCCCTGGCCAAGGTTGATGATTACAAGGAAATGGGCCTTAACTCCGAGACAGCCGTTGCCTTCAACATCACAAGCCGTGAGCAGGTCATCCTGAACACATGGTACGGCGGCGAAATGAAGAAGGGTATGTTCTCCATGATGAACTACTACCTGCCGCTCAAGGGCATCGCTTCCATGCACTGCTCCGCCAACACCGATATGGAAGGCAAGAACACTGCCATCTTCTTCGGTCTCTCCGGAACCGGCAAGACAACACTGTCCACAGACCCGAAGCGTCTGCTGATCGGTGACGACGAGCACGGCTGGGACGATGAAGGCGTCTTCAACTTCGAAGGCGGCTGCTATGCCAAGGTTATCAACCTCGACAAGGATTCCGAACCGGATATCTACAACGCAATCAGAAGAGACGCCCTGCTTGAAAACGTCACAGTCGACGCTGAAGGCAAGATCGATTTCGCTGACAAGAGCGTGACAGAGAACACACGTGTTTCCTATCCGATCGACCATATCGAAAAGATTGTCCGTCCTGTTTCCGCAGGTCCTGCTGCTGAGAACGTAATCTTCCTGAGCGCCGACGCATTCGGTGTTCTGCCGCCTGTATCCATCCTGACACCGGAACAGACACAGTACTACTTCCTCTCCGGCTTCACAGCCAAGCTGGCCGGCACAGAGCGCGGCATCACAGAGCCGACTCCGACCTTCTCGGCATGCTTCGGCCAGGCCTTCCTGGAGCTGCATCCCACGAAGTACGGCGAGGAGCTGGTGAAGCGCATGGAGAAGAGCGGAGCGAAGGCTTATCTGGTCAACACCGGCTGGAACGGCACCGGCAAGCGCATCTCCATCA
>JAUNJW010000302.1 GCA_030533035.1 Erysipelotrichaceae bacterium | reverse complement strand
TGACGTCATTCTGGAGGCCATCGGCGTCCACAGTCTCTTTGCAGTGCCGGATATTGCCGATGAAAAAACAAGAAGGCACGCACTTGTCCTGAGGGACGCTGACAAGCTTGACAATTTCAGAAGCCGGGCATACGAGCCGGTCAGCCGGATGTTCGGCAGTCTCTTCCATGATGACAGCGAAATGGCAGACTCAGGGATTTCAGACGCCGTCATGGAATCACTCAGACATAAACAGTGTGTCAGGGTCACAGACAGGAAAACCCCGCTGGATTACTATGTGACAGTGCTTGGCTTCTGGTTTGATCTGACATATGAATCCTCAAAGCAGATTGCCGCAGAAAACGGATGGATCGAAACAATGGTCAGCCGCTTTGCCTATACCGATCCGCTGACAAAACAGCAGATGAATGAAATTCTTCAGCTGATTAAAGAGTGACAGCTTGCAGTCCCTCTGACAAAGGAATACAATCACATCCGTACGCAGCCGCTGAGGCTGCGTTTCAGTGTTATCTGAGGCAGGTATTATGGAGAACTGGTATTTCATCCTTGAACTGATCGGAACCGCTGCTTTCGCGGTATCCGGGGCAATGACGGCCGTGCAGATGCGCATGGACCTCTTCGGCGCAGCCATCCTCGGTATGACGACCGCATGCGGCGGCGGAATCATCCGTGACATGATTCTCGGCCTGACGCCGCCCAAGGCTTTCCGCGATCCGGTATACGCTATGGTGGCGATCGCTGTCTCCATCCTGGTTTTTCAGCCTTTCGTCAGGCGTTTTCTGCATAAGCGGCAGGATATTTATGATATGGTTCTGCAGAACGCGGATACTGCCGGACTTGCCATATTCACCATGACAGGCATAGAAACCGCGATGAGCTATACCGCAAAACCGAATCTGTTTCTCGCTGTGTTTGTCGGTGTACTGACCGGCACCGGCGGCGGTGTGCTGCGGGATCTTTTCGCCAATCGGACACCGGTCATCTTCCGTAAATACTTCTACGCGTCTGCTTCTTTGATCGGGGCCGTCATCTGCGTTGTCCTCTGGGGTGAGCTCGGCCATCTGCCGGCGGTTATGGCCGGGGCGGCGGTGATCCTTGTCCTTAGAATTCTGGCGGCGCATTACCGCTGGCATCTGCCTGCCGCGAAAGAAGACTGAAATCAAAATAAAAACGAAAACCATTTTCATTTTCGTTGACATATAATGGGTATGTCCTTAAAATCGAAAATGGTTTTCATTTTGCGGAGGTGAAACATGAGTTCAAAAGCAAGATACGCAACCAGGCATTATACGGAAATCGCGGCTTATCTTGAGACAATGAAGGGCAGCCACATCACTGCCCAGGATGTCTGCGACCATTTCCGCGCCGAAGGCAGACCGATTTCAACGACGACCGTCTACCGCCAGCTGGAAAGACTGGTCGAAGAAGGAATTGTCAATAAATACATTATCGACGCCAATACACCGGCCTGTTTTGAATACAGCGGCGCTGAGCATCTGCACAGCGAACACACATGCTATCACTGCAAATGCGAAAAGTGCGGCGTCCTGATTCATCTGCACTGCGATGAAATGGAAGAACTGACAAGACATCTGTCAAAGGATCATCATTTTATCCTTGATCCCAGACGCACCGTCTTTTACGGGCTCTGCGAAAACTGCGCGGCAGCCGGCATCTGAAAACGGAAAGGAATTCTATGCGGAAATTCTTGAAATACATACTGGCTGTCTTTCTGTGCGCAGCGCTTGCGGCATGCGGCACCACTGACAGCAAAGAGGAAGCAGAGACTTCTGAAAAGTCCCTGTCCATTGTTGCGACGATCTTTCCCGCCTATGACTGGGTCAGGGAAATCCTCGGCGGCAATCCGGGGAACGTGCAGCTGACATTCCTGCTGGACAGCGGGACTGACATGCACAGCTACCAGCCCACCGCGGCGGATATGGTTAAAATCGCTGAATGCGATCTGTTTGTCTATACCGGCGGGGAATCGGACAGCTGGACGGCGGACGCCATCCGGGAATCCGTCAATCCGGACCTGACACCCCTCAGCCTGATGGATGTTCTTTCTGATTCTGTCAGAGAGGAAGAAATCATTGAAGGGATGCAGGCTGAAGAAGAGGAAGAAGAAGCGGAATATGACGAGCATGTCTGGCTCTCTCTTTCACGGGCTGAAAAGGCGGTGGAAACCATCGCCGGCGTGATCGCTGAAAAGGATCCGGAAAACGCGCAGACATACAGGGACAACGCTGACGCTTATATCCGGAAACTTGAAGACCTGGATAATCAATACAGGGAATGCGTAAACAATTCAGAAGTCAGAACCCTCGTGTTCGCCGACCGGTTCCCGTTCCGCTATCTGACCGATGATTACGGCATTCAGTATTACGCCGCATTCGCCGGCTGCTCAGCCGAGACGGAAGCCAGTTTTGAGACAATCCGTTTCCTGGCTTCAAAAATGGATGAGCTTGATCTTACCCGCGTCATGACGATTGAAAACAGTGATGAGAAGATTGCCCGGACTGTCATTGAAAACACAGAGAAAAAGGATATGAAAATCCTTCATCTTGATTCCATGCAGTCGACCGACGCAAAGGCTGTTTCTGCCGGCGCCACATATCTTTCCCTCATGCGGGACAATCTCG
>JAUNJW010000085.1:7284-8250 GCA_030533035.1 Erysipelotrichaceae bacterium | reverse complement strand
CGTCATCAATAATCTTGTCCACAACGGCGTCACTGATTCTTCTGACCGCGGCGATGCGGTTTGTTTCATACATCGGCCTGAGCAGAACGATCTGAAAAAGGAAAATCATTCCGATCACGAGAACCCCGAAAATCAGAAGATATTTGCCGATTTTCCATTTCAGACTAACTGTCTTTTTCAAAGCGGTACCCTATTCCTCTCAGCGTAACGATATATTTCGCATGATCGCCGAGGTTTCTGCGCAGCAGTTTGATATGTGTGTCCAGCGTTCTGTCATCGCCGAAATAATCATAGCCCCAGACATTGGAAAGCAGCTGTTCACGGGTCAGGGCAATGCCTCTGTTTCTGGCCAGATATGCCAGGAGTTCATATTCCTTGGGGGAAAGCTGGATTCTGTTTCCGCTGATTGTCACAGTGCGGGCCGAGAAGTCAATCGTCATGTCATCCACAGTCAGGGTATCCGCGCCGGCAGAAGTTCCGCCGTTGACCCGCTTGAGGATGGCATGGATTCTCATCATCAGCTCCTTGCTGGAGAACGGCTTGACGACATAGTCGTCCACACCGATGTCAAATCCGTGGATCCGGTCATACTCCTCGCCAAGCGCCGATAACATGATCACCGGCAGGTCAGGCTTGAACTGCCTGATTTCCTTGACCGCCGAGAAGCCGTCAAGATTAGGCATCATGATATCCATGACAACCAGGTCATAGGAATTCACTTCGCACTTCTCGACCGCCTCCATGCCGTCGCAGGCATGATCAGTCTCAAAGCCTTCATGGCGGGCGTATTTCTCAATCATTTCGCGGATCTTTGCTTCATCGTCAACAATCAGTATCTTGGTCATATGTTTTCCTCTTTCGCCCACATGATATCCATGTTCTGTGAACACCATGTGAACGGTATATGGATTCAGAGTGATTCTATGAAGTCAACAGCCGGCTTGATCTCTTCAATTTCAAGATCCT
>JAUNJW010000085.1:5230-7274 GCA_030533035.1 Erysipelotrichaceae bacterium | reverse complement strand
TCCGCCGTCGCTTGCCGAAGCAATGCGGGGATCCAGCGGCACCCTTGCCAGAACCGGCAGGTTGTATCTGTCAGCTGTTTCCTGGATATGGGAGTGGCCGAAGACCATGATCTTTTCATCACAGTTCGGGCAGCGGACATAGGACATGTTCTCAATCAGGCCGAGAACCTTGATATCCATCATCTTTGCCATATTGATGGCCTTTTCAACAACCATGGAAACCAGTTCCTGGGGGCTTGTGACAACAATGATTCCATCCAGCGGAATGGACTGGAACAGTGTCAGCGGCACATCGCTGGTTCCGGGCGGCATGTCGATGAACATATAATCAACATCATCCCAGTAAACTTCCTGGTAGAACTGCTTGAGAATATTGGCAACCATCGGGCCTCTCCAGATGACCGGCTGGTTCTCTGTGTCCAGCAGCATGTTTGTGCTGATGACCTGGATGCCGTTTTTTGTAATGGCCGGCAGGATCAGTTCGCCGTTGCCGTATGCCTTTTCGTGGATGCCGAAAGCCATAGCCTGGCTGGGGCCGGTGATGTCGCCGTCAAGAACAGCGGCACGATGGCCTCTTCTCGCCGTCTCAGCCGCCAGCATGCTTGTTACAAATGATTTGCCGACGCCGCCCTTGCCGGAGACAATGCCGATTTTTTTACGGATGGTGGATGCGGCAGCGGGTTCAATGACAAAGCTCTGGGCCGTGCGGGACCCGCAGTCCGCAACAGAGCAGCCTTCACATTTATGGTTGCAGTTTTGATCGTTTACTTTTTCACTCATTTCCTTTACCTCACGAGTGCTATTCTACAACACTTGAAGCATTTAAGAAAGAAATCCGACTGCCATTGAACACTCACACTGATGTGATATTATATTGCAGTCAAAGGAGGCCATTTCTATGGCAGGTTATGTTGTAGTAGGTTCACAGTGGGGCGACGAAGGAAAAGGAAAAGTCGTCGACCTGCTCGGTTCGCATGTTGACATGGTTGTCCGCTTCCAGGGCGGCAACAATGCCGGACACACCGTTGTCGTCAACGGTGAAAAAACAATTCTCCATCTGCTTCCTTCCGGAATTCTCAACCGTGACGCCCTCTGCGTCATCGGCCCCGGTGTTGTCGTCAATCCGTTCGTCCTGTTCCAGGAAATCGACAAACTGGAAGCCGGCGGCCTGAAATGCGACCATGTGCGCATTTCGGACAGGGCACATCTTCTGATGCCCTATCATGTATATCTGGATGAGCTTCAGGAATCCAGAGCCGGCAAAAACAAAATCGGCACAACCAAAAACGGGATCGGTCCCTGCTATGCCGACAAATACACAAGAATCGGCATCCGTGTCTGCGACCTGCGCGACTGGGATGTCTTCTGCGAAAAACTCGAGACAGTTCTTGCCATTAAAAATGAGGAAATCGTAAAGATCTATAACGGCACACCGTTTGACCTGCAGGAAATGAAGGATAAATTCGCTGCTGTCAGGGAAAGAATCCTGCCGATGATCATCGACGCTTCCGACAAGATCGACAAAGCGCTGGATGAAAACAAAGTTGTTCTCTTCGAAGGCGCCCAGGCCAATATGCTCGATATCAACTACGGCACCTATCCGTATGTCACCTCTTCCTCACCGACGATTGCCGGTGTCTGTGAAGGCGCGGGCATCTCGCCGTTCAGGCTGAACCGCTGCATCGGCGTTGTCAAAGCCTATTCAACCAGAGTCGGCGAAGGCCCCTTCGTCACTGAACTGCTGGATGAGACAGGTGAAAGCCTGCGTGAAAAAGGCGGCGAATACGGCGCCACAACCGGCAGGCCCAGACGCTGCGGCTGGCTGGATCTCTGCGTTGTCAGACAGGCGGTCAGAATCAACGGCCTGACAGACATTGCCCTGACAAAGACAGACGTTCTTTCCGGCTATGACAAACTGCCGGTAACGCTTCCTAGAGGCAACACCGAAGCGGGAATGCCGCGCGACAGGCAGCTCAGGGATATGGCTAGGGAAGCCCTCTGCGGCATGGGCCTCAATGAGATACAGACATACTCATTCGTCAGC
>JAUNJW010000085.1:0-5220 GCA_030533035.1 Erysipelotrichaceae bacterium | reverse complement strand
GCCGGTATGCATCGGCTATGAAATCGACGGGAAAACATATGACACTGTCCCTGCCTCACTGAAGGATTACGCAAAAGCAAAGCCGGTCTATAAAGTATTTGACGGCTGGCAGGAAGACATTTCCGGCGTCCGCAGATTTGAGGATCTGCCTGAGAACTGCCAGAAATATATCCGTTTCATTGAAGAGTACACAAAGACGCCGCTGTGTCTTGTCTCGGTCTCCCCTGAGCGTGACGCCAACATCGTCCTTCGTGAACTGATCGAAGAATGAAAAACGGAATCACGGTTGAAATCTGCGCCGGCTCGCTGAGCGATGTCATGGCCGCAGTCTCCGTCGGGGAAACCGACCGGATTGAACTCAACTGCGCGCTTGAACTCGGCGGTCTTACGCCTTCTCTTTCCACCGTGAAGCAGGCGGTCGCACTGACTGACAAACCGGTGATCGCCATGGTCAGACCAAGGGGCGCCGGCTTTGTCTACAATGAAGCCGAAAAGCAGACGATGTATGAAGACGCAGTTCTGTTTCTTGAGAATGGCGCCGCCGGCATCGTTTTCGGAAGTCTCAATGAGGACCGGACAGTCGATGAAGAATTTACGGCCAGGATGGTGCAGCTGATCCATTCATATGGCAGACAGGCTGTCTTTCACAAGGCATTTGATGAAACACCTGATCTCTCAGAGGCATGTGCGACACTCATCCGTCTTGGCATTGACAGAATCCTGACCTCCGGCGGCCGGCCTGATGTCTCATCCGGCTCAGCGATGATCTCGCATCTGCTCTCCGTATACGGCGGCAGGATTGAGATCCTTCCCGGCGGCGGTGTCAGTGAGAATAATATCAGTGATGTTCTCAGAACCACCGGCGCAAAGCAGATCCACATGAGTGCGAAAGTCGCAGTGACACAGTCGGGCACATATCCCGCTGTCAGTGCGGACAGAATCCGTCAGATCATCAATAAAATATAATGCGGTGCATCCCACCGCATTTTTTCATGTCGCAGTCCATGAGGTCCGCAGAATGAAAAACGTGCATCCATCGGATACACGTCTGATCTGTCATTTCAGTTCTGCAGGTCTGTAAACAGCTGGCGGCGGACCCTGAAGTAGGCAAACAGCACCATCGCCCCGGTGATGAGCCATGAAACAGGATACACTGAAACAAGAACATGAAATTCATGGAAAGCCCTGACAATTGTCCAGACCCATAAGAGCCTGACGCCGCAGGAGCCGACGACCGTAAGCATTGCCGGCGTCATGGAACGTCCCATTCCGCGCATGCAGCCGCCTGATATTTCATACAGGCCGGTCATCCAGTCCAGCAGACAGACGATCTGAATTCTGATCAGGGCATAGCTGATGACGGCAGGATCCGCTGTAAACAGTCGGATCACCTGATTTCTGGCCAGGGCAAAGACAGCTCCGGTCAGCGCCGCGGCACAGAGGCCGATCGCCATGGAAAGCGTGAAAATCTTCCGGCATCTGTCAAACTTGCGGGCAGAGAAATTCTGGGAAGTGAATGTGACTGCAGTCTGGGCGAACGCGTTGATCACGCAGTAGACCATGAACTCAAAATTCTGGGCAGCCGTGGAGCCGGCAATCGCATCAGCGCCGAAACTGTTGATGGATGACTGTATCACAATATTGGAAAGTGAGAAGATAATTCCCTGCAGGCCGGCCGGCAGACCTACTTTCAGGATTACCCTGAGATTGTCACTGTTGATTTTCAGTTTCCTGAACGAGAGCCTGAAGGCTTCCTCCTCGCGGCTCAGGATCAGCAGGATCATTCCTGCCGAGAACAGGTTGGAAATGACAGTTGCGGCGGCCACACCGATCACATGGAGATGAAAGCCGATGACAAAGATCATATTCAGTACAACATTGATCACACCGGCAGCGCTCATTGCGAGCAGCGGTCTTCTTGAATCGCCTTTGGAGCGCAGGATCGAGGAACCGAAATTGTAAACCATAAGAGCCGGCATTGCCCAGAAGTATATCCGCAGGTACAGCGTGGCAAGAGAGAGGACTTCCGCCGGTGCTCCCATCAGGACAAGGATACGGGGAGCGACCATTGTGCCCAGGGCAATCATGATGACGCCGGAAATCACGGCAATGGTGATGATGGAATGGACTGCTTCATTGATTCTGTCCTTCTGCCCTTTTCCGATCAGGCCGGCAACCAGGACATTGGCACCGACCGAAAGTCCGATGAACAGATTCAGAATCAGAGAAATCACCGACGCGTTGGAACCGACGGCAGCCATTGCCTGGCTCGAGGCGAAACGACCGACAACTGCCAGGTCCGCCGCGTTGAAGAGCTGCTGCAGAATGCTAGACGCTGCCAGGGGCAGAGCGAATTTCACCATTTTATCTGCCAGGGTTCCGTTCAGCATATCTACCTGATGGGTTTTTGCCATAATGTTGTCTTCCCTTCTCTTTTGAAAAAAGCCATTCAGAGAATGACTTCTATCTGTTTTCTGCCTCATCAAGGCGTTTGTAATAATCCGGGTCAATTTCAAGCCGCTTCAGAACGTCCAGGGCATGAATCATTGCCCCCGGCAGGATGAATGTTTTCAGCCGGTCGGTCCAGATGAGTTCAGGGATGTACTTTTCTTCCACATAGTTTTTGAGATATTCCCTGATCTCCCCGGTGTCCGGGGTCAGTTCGCTGTAGAGAACGATTTTTTCAGGCGCGATGGTGGTGATGAAAGCCAGCACCTGCTTTGAAATGATTTCCAGTGCCCCTTCGGGATCATGGATCTTGATCTCAGGATCTTCCACCATGGCCGGCACCAGCCTGCCGCTTTCACCGGCCGAGCTCTTCCAGCCTCTCTGCAGCCTGCCGTCCGTGATGATGCCGGCACCGGCCAGATAATTTCCCCGCGGCTGGAACAGGAATACCATGTCGTCAGTGTCTTCATACAGGGCGTGGTAACCCAGGGCAATCGCGTTGACGTCATTGATCAGAATCACAAGATGCCCGTATTTTTTCTCCAGGTAATGGCCCATGTTGAAGGAATCGCTGAGATCATAGTCCGGATGATTGATCCGTCCGTGATAGATGATTCCCGGATAGGCAATCGCGATCGCGTCGATGTTTTTATGGCGTGCCAGCGCGTAGTCAAGCAGGTCCTCAATATCGCTCCACTGATGGGTGGGCTTGATGACTTCCTTGTCCAGCGTCCTTCTGCCATGGTCATAGATGCAGTAGCCGATCCGGAAGCTGTTGAAGTGATTGATCATGCCGATGCAGAGAATGCGGCGGTCATTGTCAAACGCGCTGCGGATCGCCTCAACCTCAGTATCCGTGTGGCGGCTTTCTTCCAGGGCATTCATGACCAGCGTGATCACTTCGCCGGTTCTGTAGCCGGCAAAGGAAGCGGCCGGAATCTTCAGAACAGTCTTGCGGCGGTAGATTTCGCTGACTTTTCTGAATTCATACTGGATCTGCGGCGCCAGCAGGATGACGTCATACCGGTAGCCGATTTCATACAGGCTGCTGAAACTGACAGCGCTGAATTCATAGTCCAGCTGCAGATTTTCCGCCGCTTTATTGAGTTCCCCGGCAAAAAAGCCGGTTGTCAGGCCGCTTGTGCAGGTAAGCAGGATCCTGACTTTCTGCCTGTGCTCCATCCCTTTCAGGGTGGCAAGCATTTCATCGTAAAGATTCTTTGCGTGTTCTTCATCCCCAAGCTGGAAATGAAGATAGAAAGCATTTTCACCGTCTTTCTTTGAGGTGATGATCAGCTCGACAATGCCAAGGTCGTGGAATACAACAGTTCCGGCGGCATAGTCTGTTTCCAGCAGCCATTCTTTTTCATCCGTATCCGTCAGGACAATTCCCGTGTGATCCGAAGAACGTATGTAATCTTTGAAAGCCTCTTCGCTGAAGATGTTTTCTTCCGCGGTCATGATCTGATTCCCCTCATATGAAACGCTGTTTTACAGCAGGCCGACACGCTTGAAAATCGTGTCAACATTGCGGACGTGATACATCGGGTCGAAGCAGTCGTCAAAGTCTTCTTTTGTAAGAACCGCTGTGACTTCGTCAACGGATTCCATCAGTTCACGGAAGCTGAGATCCTCTTCCCATGCCCGGATGGCCTGGGGCTGGACTGTATCATAAGCCTTTTCACGGGACCATCCCTTTTCAACCAGCTTGAGCATGAAGCGCTGGGAGAAGATGACACCGTTTGTCAGCCAGATGTTCTTCTTCATGTTTTCAGGGAACACGGTCAGGTTTTTCAGGATGTTTCCGAATCTGACCAGCATGTAGTCAAGCAGCTCGGTTGCGTCCGGGGCGATGATTCTTTCCGCGGAGGAATGGGAGATGTCTCTTTCATGCCAGAGCGGAATATCCTCATAGCTCGTCAGCATATATCCTCGCAGTGCCCTTGCGCAGCCGCAGATGTTCTCGGAACCGATCGGGTTTCTCTTGTGGGGCATCGCGCTGGAGCCCTTCTGGCCCTTGTTGAAGCGTTCTTCCGCTTCCCTGACCTCTGTTCTCTGCAGGTGTCTGATTTCCATTGCCATCTGTTCGATGGTGGAGCCGATCAGCGCCAGTGTTCCGTAATAATGGGCATGGCGGTCACGCTGCAGGATCTGGGTGGAGATGGCGGCGGACTGGATGCCGAGCTTTTCGCAGACATAATCCTGGACAAACGGCGGAATGTTGGCAAATGTGCCGACGGCGCCGGAGATCTTGCCGGCTTCGACGTCCCTGGCGGCATTGTCGAAGCGTTCCAGGTTTCTCTTCATCTCTTCATACCACAGGGCGAAAACCATACCGAAAGTTGTGATTTCCGCATGTACGCCATGGGTTCTGCCCATCATGACGGTGTCCTTGTATTTCAGGGCGTTTTCCTTCAGGATCTCCATGAAATCGAGGATGTCCTGACGGAGGATTTCATTGGCCTTTTTATAGCGCAGGCCGTATGCAGTATCAACAACGTCGGTGCTGGTGACGCCATAATGAACCCATTTCTTCTCCTCGCCGAGGCTTTCGGAAACGCAGCGGGTGAAAGCGACTACATCATGCCGTGTTTCCTGTTCGATTTCATGAATGCGGTCAACTGTGAACTTCGCGTTCTTTCTGATTTTCTCGACATCCTCCATCGGGATTTCACCGAGCTGTGCCCAGGCTTCGTCAATGAGGATTTCAACATCCAGCCAGGCCTGGAATTTGGACTGCTCTGTCCAGATGTCGCGCATTACCTGCCGTGA
>JAUNJW010000301.1 GCA_030533035.1 Erysipelotrichaceae bacterium | reverse complement strand
CGTAACAGTAAGAGGATATCTTTTCGCCGTCGGGACTTTTGAAAGTGACGGAACTGAACATTGTGAAAAGGTCTTTTCTGCTGCCGGTATACCCGGCGCAGACGATCATGCCGGCGTGCATCATATCAGCCAGCAGGGGCGAATAAAAGACGGTATAGCGGAAGTTATTCTGTTTCATAAGGCGGAAATGCAATGGTCAGGGAATATGATGCATGAATTGACGCACAGACTGCATTGAAAAAGGGGAGCTGTGCGCTCCCCTTGCAAGTGGATCAATATGTTTGAGATCAGAGGCTGTCGTACATTTCCATGTACTGTTTGGCTGCCTTGTCCCAAGAGAAGTCCTGTTCCATGTCTCTTCTGACCAGGGCATCCCATGCCTCAGGCTGGGTGAAGTAGATTTCCTTGGCCTGGTTGATGCAGTCGAGCAGGATCCACGGATAGTATTCTTCGAAGGAGAAGCCTGTGCCTGTTCCTTCATACTTGTTGTAGGCTTCGACAGTGTCTTTCAGACCGCCGGTTTCCCTGACGATCGGAACTGCGCCATAGCGCATGGACATCAGCTGTGTCAGTCCGCACGGTTCGAATCTGGACGGTACCAGCATCGCGTCGGAAGCGGCGTAGATCTTTCTGGATCTTTCATCGGAGTACATGATGGAAGAGGAAACGTTGCCGCGGTGTCTGTCCTCGAAATAGCGGAAGCCGTTTTCATATTCGGGAACGCCGGTGCCGAGAAGGACGAACTGGGTGTTGCCGTCAATGATCTGGTCAATGATCGGCAGCAGCAGGTCGAGACCCTTCTGGTCGGTCAGTCTGGAGATCAGGCCGATCATCATCTTGTTCGGGTTGACATCGAGGCCGAGTTCTTCCTGCAGGGCTGCCTTGTTGGCGGCTTTGCCTTCCTTGACTGTGTCGATATTGTAATTCTTGAAGAGCTTCTTGTCTGTCTCCGGATTGTAGATGTCATAGTCGATGCCGTTGACAATACCGAGCAGCTTGTAAGCGTGGTAGGAGGTGACGCCTTCAAGATTTTCGCCGTATTCAGCTGTCTTGATTTCTTCCGCGTAGGAATTGGAAACGGTTGTGATTCTGTCTGAGAAGATCATGCCGCCCTTGAGCATATTGGCGTCGCCGTGCTGGGTCAGCTTGTCATATGTGAATACATAATCCGGCAGACCGGAGAGGTACTGGATTCTCTCGATTGTGTGGATGCCCTGGAAGCGCAGGTTGTGGATTGTCATGATGACCTTTGAGGTCTGGCCGACTTCGGTGTTGGCGAACAGGGTTCTCAGGTATACCGGAACAAGGCCTGCCTGCCAGTCATTGCAGTGAATGACATCGGGGATGAAGCCGATGACAGGAAGTGCTGCCAGGACTGCTTTGTCGAAATAGATGAACTTCTCAAGGTCAGCGGACATGTCGCTGTAAGGATTGCCCCATGAGAACAGTTCTTCATTGTCGATGAAGTAGTAGGTGACACCGTCGAGTTCGTACTTCTTGATGCCGACATACCATTCTCTGCCGTTGTTGCCGACCTGCATATAGAAACTGTTGACGTATTCAAACTGGCTTCTGTATTCTTCCTTGATGCAGCCGTAGAGAGGCATGATGACTCTGGCGTCAACGCCTTCTTTGATGAGTGCTCTTGGCAGGGCATACATAACGTCGCCAAGACCGCCAGTCTTGGCAAACGGGTAGGCTTCAGAGCCTACAAAGATAACTTTTTTCATTGTCATTTTTCTCCTGGATCATGAATCCCTAAGTTACTTAAAGTATCTCATAAAAAAGAAGAAAATAACAAGGATTTCATAGCGTGTATAACGATTGGAATGGTATATAATACATTTGTAAATTAACGGAGGTTTTTACAATGAGAACAATTCTTGTGGAAGTATCTGCACGCCATATCCATCTCAGCCGCGCTGATATGGATGTCCTTTTCGGTGAAGGCTCCGAGCTTCATCCGATCAAGGACCTCAGCCAGCCCGGACAGTACGCATCTGAGGAAAAAGTCACACTGAAAGGCCCGAAGGGCACAGCCGGTGTCAGAGTCCTCGGACCGCTGCGCAAGGAAACACAGGTTGAGCTGTCACTGACAGACGCGCGTTCCCTCGGTGTCAAGGCACAGGTCAGGGAATCCGGCGACCTCGAAGGCACAACCGGCGGTCTGACAATTGTCGGCCCGAAGGGTGAAATCACAATCGACCGCGGTGTCATCGCTGCCAAGCGCCACATCCATATGACACCGGCAGACGCTGAGGAATTCGGCGTAGCCAACGGCGATGTCGTCGCTGTCAAGATCCAGACAAACGGCCGTTCCGTTGTCTTCGGTGACACAGTTGTCCGCGTTTCCGAAAAGTTCAGCCTCGCCATGCACATCGACACCGATGAGGCAAACGCCGCTGCCATCGCCGGTGAAGCACAGGGCGAACTCGTCGCTTTCTGATCACAATCATCCGAGCCTCTGAAAAGGGGCTCTTTTTTCTTGAAAGCCGCCTCAAAACACTGCGGGAAGAAGGCGGCTGACATGTTATAATTTTCTAAATAAACACATTGCCAGACACAATCAGAGAAGGAGGAAAAAGATGGCTTCTTTTACAATGAGAGACGGTGAAGTCAGTGTTGTCATCGACGAACACGCTTCCGAGATTCACAGCTTTAAAGACAATGA
>JAUNJW010000300.1 GCA_030533035.1 Erysipelotrichaceae bacterium | reverse complement strand
TTTTCAGAACTCCTTCTTTTCCCGTGGACGAGGCAATTCTTGAATGTGTATGGTCAAACACTTCCACACTGACTTCATACGGGCTGTCTGTTTTGACGGAATATGTCACCTCCGCATAATTATCCTTCAGCGAAACAGCAGTGTCATAATCCATGATTGCGTTCTTCGGCTGGGTGAAGATGTAAACACTCCTCTGGATTCCCGAATAATTGAAGAAGTCAAAATACGGCTGGGCGATCTTCCTGCCGTCACGCAGTGTTTTGACAGCGCCGCATGGCATACAGGTTTCATTGAGTTCATTATTCACCTTCACACTCAGACGGTTGCGGTTATTGGGTTTTACATAATCTGTAATGTTGAAAACCGCCGGTGTAAAGCCGCCCTCATGGCTGCCCACATACCTGCCATTGACATACACATCGCCGCGGTGGGTAATACTTCCGAACCGCAGCCAGACTTCCCGCTCACCGGGATCTTCCATATACCAGCCGGTTTCATACCAGAAGTCGCCGCAGTAATCACGTTTTTCAGCTTCTGTATACAGATCGGCGAATGTGCCGGGCACGGGCATCTTCTCATCTGATCCAAATCCTTCAAACCATTTTTCTTCTGTGCCTTTTCCTTGCGGATCAAAGCGGAATTTCCATAACCCATCCAGGGAAATAAACCCGCGTGAGGCATTTCTGCACGGGAATAACAATGTTTCGTTCATAGAATTATCTCCATCTGTTTCTTTTTTCCATTGTAATCCGATTTCACCGAATTTTCTCAAAAGCATATTGACCGCCGGTCAGTTTTGTGTAAATATAATTGCAAGTGAGGGAGTAGCAAGCGTCCGCCGCATATCGCGGCAGGCCGTCATCACGGTGAGAAATCACCCGGTCTGCCTTAATTTGCAAGACTCATGTACAGCATTGATCTGTATGTGAGTATGTTGAAATATCTATTCACGGATACAGATCAGCTGTATCCGTTTTTACGATATGCGATAAGACGTGTCACTTGCTGAGACATGAATGCGGAGGATCAGCGGACACAGGGTTGCCTGATGGAGGTATTAAACCTATGAAAGAATTCATCCCGTTAATCATTGCCGCCGTGATCGTGCTTGCGGTCACAGTCATCCTGCTGACCGGCTATGTCAAAGCATCGCCGGACAAGGCAGTCATCATCTCCGGTCTGAAAAAGACCCCGCGTGTTCTGATCGGCAGAGCCGGTCTGAAACTCCCCTATCTTGAGAAAGTCGACCATCTGTATCTCAACCAGATCTCGGTGGACATCAAGACTGATTCCTACATCCCGACAAATGATTTCATCAATGTCAAAGTCGACGCGATCGCGAAGGTCAGAATCGACACAAGCCCGGAAGGCATGTTAAAGGCTGAAAGAAACTTCCTGAACAAGAAGCCCCAGGACATCGCCCTGGATCTGCAGGATTCCCTGCAGGGCAACATGAGAGAAATCATCGGCACACTGGATCTCAAGACAATCAACACTGACCGTGATTCCTTCTCGGACCAGGTAATGGCCAAAGCTTCCAAGGACATGGAAAAGCTCGGCATTGAGATTCTCTCCTGCAACATCCAGAATGTCACCGATGAAAACGGCCTGATCAATGACCTTGGCATGGACAACACCGCCAAGATCAAAAAGGATGCGGCGATCGCGAAAGCGGAAGCTGACCGTGATGTGGCAATTGCCAAGGCGGAAGCCGACAAGGCAGCCAACGACGCCAGAGTCGCAGCCCAGACGGAAATTGCCCGCAAGAACAACGAACTCAGTGTCCGTGAATCCGAACTGAAGTCCATGGCTGATACAGCCAGGGCCCAGGCGGACGCGGCCTATGAAATCCAGAACCAGGAACAGCAGAAAGTCATCCAGGCAGCGACAGTGAATGCCCAGATCGCAAAGGCCGAAAGAGAAGCGGAACTGAAGCAGAAAGAAGTCAGTGTCCGCCAGCAGGAACTGGCTGCCCAGATTGAAAAGAAGGCCGACGCTGACAAGTACGCGGCTGAAAAAGCTGCCGAAGCAGCTCTGATCAAAAAGCAGAAAGAAGCGGAAGCCGCCAGATTCGCGGCAGAGCAGGAAGCTGCCGGCATCAAAGCAAAATATGAAGCAGAAGCAGCCGGTATCGCCGCCAAAGGCAAAGCTGAGGCGGAAGCCGCAAGACTGAAAGGTCTGGCCGAAGCGGAAGCCATGGAAAAGAAAGCGGAAGCTTACAAAAAGTACAACGGCGCCGCGATGGCGGAAATGATGATCCGCATCATGCCTGAAATGGCTGCTGAAATCGCAAAGCCTCTTTCCTCCATCGATAAGATCAATATCTATGGAACTTCAGGAAATGAAGCCGGCGCTTCCCAGATTTCCGGCAGTATGCCTGTCATTATGAAGCAGGTATTTGATACAATGAGTGAAGCAACAGGTGTTGATTTTGCCGAGATCATGAAAGCCAATACATATGACGCAAAGGTCAACCGCAATATCCACCTGGACAATTCCCAGGTCGCAGTTGAGGTAAAGTAAACTATGAAAACGACAGGCGTATGTCCCAAATGCGGACAGTCCAACATCATCCGGATCGAAGGCCAGGCAAAAGCGTACGGCGCAGGAAACAATATTCCCGTCGGCATGACAATCTTCACCTATGTGAAAGTGCCGCGCTACCTGTGCCT